>CAJQOR010000142.1 GCA_905479965.1 uncultured Rhizobiaceae group bacterium
CTCCAGAACCAGATGAAAAAACATTATTGGCTGAGGAAAGTGGACAATCCGAACTTGATATGGGGGCAGGTGATGTCTTCGGCAAAACGGCAGGAGCGGGCGATTTAATCGCCAAAGGCGCTGGATTAAGCGATCATGACACTGGCGGTGATAAAAGCGGTTTGTCACCTTTTGAGGGTGAACAGGGCGGCAAGATGTACGACTTTGAAACCGCAGGTCAGCATATTAGTAATCTACCTGATGAAGGAAAAACATCAAACACCCTTCCACCGGGTGATACACCAATTGAACAAATAGATCCCACAAATCTTGCAACGCTTTTTAAAGAAGGGACACTCAAGCTGGAAGATATTCGTCAAAAGGGTATGAATAGGCGCTTGTCAGGTGAAGAAGCTGAAGAGCTGCAGAAGCTTGCAAAAAAATCAAAGCAAGATGGGTTGACCGAGCAAGAAAAGAAAAAACTTGATGAGCTATTGGCCAAAAATAATGAGGCTAGGATGGCTGTTGCCGAAGTTGCGGAAATGGAAAAAAATCTCAAAGAGTTTGAAGAACAACTCGGAGAGGGCGAATTTTCTGAGGAGGGCAAAGAGTTCATCATGCAGCTGTTAAATGACAGCGATATTGAAATGGCTGAACTTGAGGTTGAAGACGAGGGCTTATCGGACGCAGAGCAACTAGAAAAACGTATCATGTCAGCTCTAGGTGGCAAGCTTGGAAAACTTGCAGAAGGTCTTGAAGTATACCCCGCAGAAGGTGGTTTGCTGCTATCACTTACGGATCAACGCAACATTGGTATGTTTAATGTCGGATCAGCAGTTCCGCGCCGTGAAATGATTTTGCTTATGGATGAAATTGGTGAAGTTTTAAATGAGCGCGACGGTGTTATTGCTATTCGTGGACATACAGATTCGCGCCCATTCTCATCCGGTGGAAACGACAACTGGCGTTTGTCCATGGCTCGTGCGCATAGTGCATACTTCATGCTTGTGCGCGGTGGTATTCCCGAAGAGCGGATCACCCAAGTATCTGGTTTTGCCGATCGACGTTTAAAATCCCCGGAAGAGCCTTATTCTGAGGTGAACAGACGTATTGAGATCCTCATTCAGGCGCAAGGGAGCTAGTGTGTTTAATGGCTCTTATGTTGTTTGACTGGTCTACCAATATGTTGAAGCTAAAAAAAAGGCTCATGGCTGGCGTAATTTGCGTAAGTATATTCTTACCGATTGATGTTGTGCAAGCGCAAAACCTTGATAACTCGGCCCCTTTGTACACGCTTGTAAGGTCATTGCAATATGTGCAAGATACGGTGGTTTCCGGTGACTTTTCTGCAATGGAAATGCAAAGGTTTTTGCTTGAGCAGGTTGATCGTAAGCTAAGAGAAGCGCAACCTGAAGACTTTGATGATCCTCGAAATGTGGATGCTGCGCTAATTTATGCTATGAGCGGGGGTAACCCAAAGACGCTTGATCTTGTTGTTGCTCAGGATAAATACGGTTACTTCGATGAAGAGATAACGAGCATTATGCGTGCATATCTTAATGGCCTTATTCCCTCGACGAAAAAACCTATTGAAGATATTGTTGACGATTATTTAAATACCGCAATTGGTCCTTATGTCGCGCTGATCGCAGCTAATGTAAAGGCAGCGGCAAAAGATTTAAAAGCTGTTGAATTGTTTGATCTCGCGCGTCTTGTAGCGCCGGGATCTTTAATCGAGGAAGCTGCGCTTCGACGTTCGATCTTAATTTCGATCAACCACAGCAAGTTTGATAAGGCATTAAGTCTGGCGCACATTTACGCACGGCGATTTAACAAATCTCCCTATAATGTACAGTTTTCGCAACTGATTGTTGAAATGATCGTTCAAAATCTTGATAACATTGATGAAGTTCTGGTTGATGAAGTGATATCTTATCTGCCTGTAAAACAACAAAAGGCGATTTATCTTCGCATCGCACGTACCGGCGTTGTTAATGGAAATGACATCATGGCCGTTAAAGCGAATGAAAAAGCTCATCTTTTTGAAGGCGAGAGAAACGCCTATTACAACATGATGGCAAATTTATATGCGAGTATAAATGAGTTACCAAAAGGTGAGACGAAAGAACTGCTTGACGATATCGCCAATATCAAGCGGCGTAGTCTTTCACCAATTGATCGACCATTACACGATGCTGCCATGCTTCTAGCTGAACAAATTATCGGATTACCGGATGAGAAAAGCCTCACACAAGTCATGCAAAGCAATATGGAACGCAGGCTAGAAGAAGCCGAGGAGCTCAAATCAGTTAACCTGAAAGAACTCATTGAAACAGGGGTCACCGAGGAGGCGCGCGATGAAATTGAGTTGCCGGGTGATGAAGAGTTTGCAGAATATATGCAAGGCAGGACAACAACACTTGATGATGTGGATGCGATGCTTGCGTTGGAGAGTAAGGATGAGAACAGTTGAATAGTATAAGCCCAGCTCTTGCGAATGTTTCCGCGCCGGTTAAATCAGGTCGAGGCATGGATAAAAATTCAAAGCTCGACAATCAGGACGATGCCAAATTCCAATTGCCTGAAAAGAAATCTAAAGGCAATTCTGAAACTGTTGCCAATCAAAACGATAATAATGATGATGTGAGCGTGGGTGAAAAAGTTTCTGTTGCCAATGGTCAGAAAGCTGAAGACACAAAAACCTCGCACAATGCAGAAAATGCTTTGTTGGAACTTATAAATTCTTATCAACCACGAAATGCTGGTAAATCTGAAACCTCAACGGACAATAATGTAGAAATTGAAATATCTGCAGAGGATGTTGATAAATTAAACCCAGAGGAAGTAGATGCAAATGTCATCGCTGCCGCTGCGTTGGCTCAATCACAGTCTAACGATAAGTTAGAAAAGACAGCCAATATGAAAGATATTGAGCAAACACCTAAAACCGGGGAGGCTAAACCGGATGATAAGGCACCCCGCCTTGATAAAACTCTATTGGAAAATGCACAATCTAGTGCGTCTAAATCCACAGATGAAACACTAAAGCCTGCAGTTGCAGCTGCGGTGAACGCAGCGCAGGACAAAGACGCCACCACGCTTCGTAAGGATGTGCAAAACAATACGCCAGAGAGTGTCGACGGCAAGAAAGCTACACCAGTTGTAAACCCTGAAAAGGCAATGAGTGATGGGGCAAAAGATCAAGGCTCTCGACAAAATGATGACCGCGCATCTAGCTCAAACATTTCCATGGTCGATAAATCAGGGACCAAGATGGCAGGTGTTGAAGTCTTAGAGGCAAAAACCTTTATTGCACCAACAAATGCATCCACAAATGCAAACAATATATCGCAAGCGATCTTAAAAACTCAACAGATCTCAAGCGCCGCGGCGGCGCAAAATTCCGAACCTATTTATCAAACAGCACAGCCAAAAGCACTTAATACACTTAAGATCCAGCTGAACCCAGCCGAACTCGGAGTGGTCACAGCAACAATGAAGCTCAATGGTGATAATTTACAAGTTCAATTGCGTGTAGAAAACATCGATGCATATCGCATGTTGAGCGAGGATAGCTCTTCAATTGTAAAGGCGCTCAAAGGGCAGGGCTTTGGCATTGATCAGATTAATTTAACGCTTGCCTCTTCTGATCGTGGATCAAACCAACAGAGCAATGCGCAAAATGGTCAATCTTTTCAATCTCATACAGACCAAGAACAGATGAGCAATCAAAGTGGTAATGAACGAAAACAAGGTTCAGAAAATTCAAATGGTTCTGACACAGTGGTTCCGGCAAATGAATTGGCTCAACAAGAAACTGTTCAAAAAGACAATTATTCTAGTGGCGTTTATTTGTAGCACTTTTGCTCACCAAACCTATGCCAGGCAAACTTGTGAAGAACATATCGTTCGTGCCGCGCAGAAATATAATGTGCCTGTCGGGATTTTGTACTCAGTAGGATTAACAGAAACCGGTCGTAACGGAACCTTGCACCCTTATGCATTAAATATCGCAGGTAAAGCGGTCTACGCTCGTTCGACCGCGCATGCAGTTGAACTTTTTAACAAAGCCCGGGACAAAAATGTGAAATTGATTGATCTAGGGTGCATGCAGATAAACCATCACTATCACCAGCATGAATTTTCGTCTTTATCCGCCATGCTCAGTCCGGAATATAATGTTGACTATGCAGCAAAATTTTTAGCTCGTCTTAGACGTCGTCATGAAAATTGGACAATGGCGGTTGCGCGATATCATGCAGGTCCAAATAATGACCCGGCGCAGAAGAGATATATCTGTCGCGTGATATCAAATCTTGTGGCAACCGGATACGGAAATTGGACCAACCCGGCCCGCATATTTTGTCTGTGATGATACAAGCCGTTACATAAGTTTAAATTCTCGCCCTAATTTCGGCATAATTTTATAAGATTAATCCCCGTTAACACATACGAACAAATAGTTAACGCGCAACTCCGCTGTTAACCTTTTGTTAACATTGATTTAATCCTTTAGTGCCACCTCCGCCCCTCACATACTATATCTAGTGTTTTCGGTACTCTTATAGTAAAAATTCTATTAAATATTATGGTTAATATAAGGTAATTGTTTGGTAACAAGCAGATTCGTACCGTGTAATTGTAGAAATTAATAACTACGATTCGGAGGCGGTCGAATGATAGTAGTGGTAGACGATAGACAACTTGTTAAAGATGGTTACACATCGCTTTTTGGACGCGAAGGCGTTCCATCAGCAAGCTTTGATAGTACAGAATTTGGTGAATGGGTTAATACAGCAGCAGACGGGGACATCGATGCTGTAGAAGCCTTTTTGATTGGTCAAGGCAGCGAAACGCTGAGCTTGCCAAAAACAATTCGTAGCAGAACAACAGCACCTGTAAT
>CAJQOR010000143.1 GCA_905479965.1 uncultured Rhizobiaceae group bacterium
TGGTAAAAGATGGTCTCTACGCCCGCCTTTGGGCGCGACAATCTGGTGGCTTTCTGACACGACAAGTTGGATAAAGTCGTTACATGAGGCGCGGGTAGATGATTATGATTGTGTTGTTCCATGCCGTACTCAATCCCGGCAGATTGCCGCTAGCTATCATATTGATCATTACAGGGAGCCTGCGCCTTTGGGCCTATATTGACGGTTTTAAACCGCTTTTTACATCAAGAAAACAATCCTGAGATTAAGATCACCACACAAACGAGATTTCCAAAAACGAAAACAAAAATATAATGCCCAATAAAATTGCTATAGATGATTTGGACGATGTTGAACTTTGGCTTTCATCATGTAAGCGCGATGGTGTTAGAGCACAAACAATTCAAATTTGCATCAAGGCCTAACAAACTTGCAATTTGGTACATCCGTTCGGTTGTTATGATATCGAGCAGATACATTATTGATGCGCAGCAACAATCCCATAACAAAATAAAGGCATACGGGAGTGAAAAATTTGCAACCTAAATATACATTGAATGTCAGTATTTTGCACAAAATTGCTATGTCATACGTGTTGTGAGAACTCTGATATTTGTTAAGTGAAGCACCTACCTAACAAATTAACGGTATATCCCAACAAAAAAACGATCCAAGACATTTTACCGATAAAATGGCAGCTTAGAATGGCTAATTGATTGAAATATTTTCAAATAAATCTACTGAAACAAAGAATTGCTTCGTGTTAAATGAGGATGAAAATGAAAAATATTGCTGTCTTAGGCTTGGGTAAAGTTGGTACGCTTGCATCGGAATTACTGCACGCTTCTGGATTTAATGTCACTGGTTTTGATATACGGGAAGTTTCGTCTTCTTTGCCCTTTAATATTAAGATTATAGACCTTAGCGATTCCGCAGAACTGATTGAGCAATTCAATAAACAAGATGCCGTTTTGTCATGCCTGCCGTTTCATTTAAACATCCAACTTGCTGAACTTGCGCATAATCTTGGCATTCATTATTTTGATCTAACCGAAGATGTGCCGACAACCAATCGGATAATTGAATTAAGCAAAACATCCCAAGGGTTAATGGCGCCACAATGTGGGTTAGCCCCCGGATTTATTGGTATCGTCGGCGCCTCGCTTATTGGTGAATTGGATGAATGCCGCGCCTGTAGAATGCGCGTTGGAGCTCTTCCTCAGCATCCCACAGGTATTATGGGATATTCGTTTAACTGGTCACCCGAAGGGGTGGTCAATGAATATCTCAATGATTGTGAAGTCATTGAACATAATGAAAGAAAGATGGTTTCTGCGATGGAATGGCTGGAGGATATCTACATTGATGGTGTGAAATTAGAAGCATTCACGACTTCCGGTGGTCTTGGGACAATGTGCGAAACCTATGAAGGTCGAGTTGCGAATATGGATTATAAATCTATGCGGTATCCCGGACATGCAAAGATCATGAACTTCTTCTTTCATGAACTTTTAATGCGTGAACAGCGAAAAGAAGCAGGTGAGATACTGGTCAATGCTAAGCCGCCAGTTGATGAAGATATTGTTTATGTTCATGCCTCAGCGGAAGGCACCGTCAACGGACAAATGCAACGCAAAGAATTTGTGCGAGGATATCGCCCGCTCGATTTGGCAGGTAAAAAGCGCACTGCAATTGCTTGGACAACCGCAGCCTCCGTTGTGGCAGTCATAGAGATGGTTCGCGATGGGAAACTTGTCAGTCACGGCTTCCTCAAACAAGAAGAAATCTTACTCAAGGACTTTCTCAATACACCGACTGGATCACTCTACGATATCGGCAAAAACGAGTAGTTGATTAATTAGGATAGCTCTTTCACAGCTTTAGCGATACGTGCGATTGCTTCTCTCAGTTCAGCTTCTGAAGCTGCAAAGGAAACGCGGAAAAAGGGACTGAGACCAAATACGGTCCCTGGAACAATTGCTATATATGCGGTCTCTAGAAGATGGGTGCAAAAATCTTTATCCGTTTCGAGCGTTTTGCCTCCTGGAGTTTTCTTCCCAAGCACGCCAGAGCAGTTTGCAAACACATAAAATGCACCTAAAGGCGTTGGACATGCAATTCCTTCCATTTTGTTTAAACCATCAACAACCAATCTGCGCCTCTCATCGAAATTAGCAAGATTTGTTTCAAGAAAGTCTTGAGTTCCGGCAAGCGCTTCACAAGCGGCCGCCTGACTAATTGATGAAGGGCAGGACGTGGATTGACTTTGTACAATGGCCATCGCTCTGATCAAATCTTTGGGCCCTCCCGCATAACCTATCCGCCAGCCAGTCATTGCGTAGGCTTTGGAGACACCATTGCATGTCAAGATACGTTCCTTAAGCCGTGGTTCAATGGCTGCGGGGGTCGTAAATTGTACGTCATCATAAACCAGGTGTTCATAAATATCATCTGAAAGTATAAGTATATTCGGATGTGTCAAAAGCAGTTCCAGCAAGGGGCGATACGTATTTATGCTATAAGCCGCACCTGATGGATTTGATGGCGAATTAAACAAGACCCATTTGGTTCTGGCCGTAATAGCAGCGGATAAATTATCCGGTGTTAAAAGAAATCCGTTTTCCATTGAACATTCCACAATAACAGGTACCCCGCCGCAAATTGTCACGATATCTATGTAAGATGTCCAAAAGGGCGCTGGAATAATGACCTCATCTCCTTCATCTAAAGTCGCCATAAATGCATTGAATAAAATCTGTTTTGCGCCAGAGCTGACGGTGATTTCATCCAGTTCATATTCAAGACCATTGTCTCGTTCAAACTTACTGCGAATGGCCTGCTTGAGTTCTTTGGTCCCATCAAGCGAAGTATATTTTGTGTCTCCGCGGTCAATGGCTTGCTTTGCCGCGAGCTTGATATTCTTAGGTGTGTCAAAATCTGGTTCGCCTGCGCCAAGCGTGATGACCGGTAACCCTTGACTTTTTAACTGAGCAGCGTGCGCACCAATTTGCAAAATCTCCGAAACACCAATGTTGGCAATGCGGGACGACCAAATAGTTGGTTTTACTTGAGACGTGGACGGCATATGAAATCCTAATGGCTATGGGTTGAGAAATTGAAAAATGTGGAAACTGGGTGCTTTAAGTTCCTAAAACCACACGCCCACATTTTTTAATGCCAGCAGATTTTATGAAATTATCTGCTAATAGTTTTTGGGTTTCAGGCGTATAGCGGTCATAGAATTTTTGGTTCTTTGGTCCCAATGCGTGCTCCGCTGAATAGCTGCCACCATATATTTCAACAGCCACACCAACCACCAGGTCTCGCAACTCATTTTCATATGTAGCCAGATCATCGGGTAAAGATTTTTTTGGCAAAATGACGTTGAAGTGCAACCCACCGTCACCCACATGACCAAAGTCACAGATCTCAAGTTTTTCGTCAAAATCATGAAGAGTTTTTGTCACGGACTTTCTAAACTCCATGACAATATCGCGCTCGAACGAAAGATCGAATGCAAACAAGTGCCCGGCATATTTCGCGCCTTCTGAAAGTGTATGTCGAATTGACCAGATGTCGTTTGAATTTCCAAATAACGCATCTGATATTGTCTGTGTTTCCCATATGGAGGTTAAGCCGATTTGCAGAAATTCCTCAACAGGCAATTCACCTTCAACCGGTTCCCAAGATCTTGAGATTTCAACGACCAAAGCTAGCTCCGGTATTTCACCATTCTCAAATGGGTTACGCAGGGATGGCAGATGCTCATATGCGCGTGTCATTGCATTCTTCGACATAAATTCAAATGCGGAAAGTTGACTTCCAAAATAACGTTCTAAATGAGCTAACAATTGGAAGATTGCATCTGGATCGCTCGGAATAACAAGGGCTACCGCTGTCTGGTTTGGTATTGGGTGCAAATTTAATACACATTCAGTTACGATGCCAAATGTACCGGATGTCCCGATAAACATCTGTTTCCAATCACAACCCGTGTTGTTCTTCCGCAATGCCGAATTCATATCCAATATCGACCCGTGTTCATCGGGCAATACCACTTTTAGACCAAGCGTGTTTTGACGCACATCGCCGTAGTGCAAAAATCGTGCGCCACCTGTGTTTGTGGCGACCATCCCTCCGATCATAGGATCTGCACCAAGGTCAATAGGAAATGCTAATCCATGCGGTTCAAGTCGTTCATTTAATTCCGAAAGTCTTATACCGGCACCAACTATCACGCTGCGGTTATGCAGGTTGAGATCATAAGTAGCTTTAACCTTTTCGAGACTTAAAATAGCTTGCGTGCCACTTCTATCAGGTATGGAAGCCGCTACCAAACCCGTATTTCCCGATTGGGGAATGATTTCTATGTTGTTTCTTACACAATATGAAACCAACCGAGAAACATCTTCAGTCGTTTTTGGCTGCATAATGAAGGCGGCCTTACCAGTCTCAAAACGCGCACCAGTTTGGTATGCCAGAATGGAAGTGGCCTCATCATAAATTAAGCCCTCTTT
>CAJQOR010000144.1 GCA_905479965.1 uncultured Rhizobiaceae group bacterium
AAAAGCAGAACGAAAAAACACTTGTCCTGAATATGCAATTGCGGGAATGGCAATCAGTGCGGAGACAAGTTCGAAAAGCTTGCGTGTTTCACCATCAGCGCCAGACCAAACAGATACTGACAGCAACATTATATTTGCAGCGGCAAAACCTGCAACTGCGAGCGCACGGATCAGTTTGGCACTTTGCTGGTCTTGTTTGAACTCGCTTAAGTCTCCCAAATCAACAGGAGTGGGTGGGTAGCCTAACTTTTCCAATTGGTCGACGATTTTCAAGATATCGGCGGTTTGATCAATCTCTAAATCAAGCTGCTTCAATGTGAGATTAACACGTGCCGATGTAATGCCAGCCTGCTTGCGTAGTTGTTTTTCAATGATGTTGATGCACGAACCACAATGCACATTTGCAACAGAGAAAACATATTTTGTGTCACCTGATTTAAGTTCATGGCCAGAATGAAGATACTCCTCCCGGCGCGAAGTCTCGCGATAGTCTTGAGATCCAAGCTCCTCAGCAATATCACCTGCACAGCAAGACATGAATTACCCTCCAACAACCAGGCGAACGGCTTTGTTCCAGGTTAAACCATCTTTTGCTTTAACTTTTAGATCGATCTGCCAAAGGCCTGTTTCAAGCGTGTTCTCAACAACGTAGAATTCACCGATTTGCGTGAAAGAGACGATGTGGTCATTGGTTTCGTGTACTGGGTTACCAACCTTTGCAGTGATTTTTGCACCTGAGATCAATGCGCCGTTGTTATCAGTTAGCATAAGGCGGAGCTGGTCATCTTTGTATTCAAGATGAGAAGACCAACCCAGTGCACGTTGTTGCTCAAGTTTTTCAGTTTCTTCGTTGAAAATCTGACTGGCGACATAGGTGTTTTTAACAACCAGACCAGTCCAGGTGGAACCGGCGTTAAAAGCTAAAATCATATTCACAGTGATGATTGTTCCGAAAAACATGCAAATGATTGTGAACATGTGCCAACCTGTAAATTCAGTTGGTGCAACAAAAGATTTTACTGCTTTGATCATGTTATTTTCCTACCTCTGGTGCTTCAAATTTAGCGTTGTAGACGTCACGTTCGTTTGATTGTTTGTCTTCTGCGATGAATTTAAACGTCGTTGAACCTGCAACCAGATCGTCTTTTGGTTGTTTGATGAATACTCGTAACTCACGCAATTTATCTGGATCAACATTGATCAAGAATGTTCTAGCTTCGCGGTCTTCAAAACCATTGATTTGCATAACCGCATTATCCAGACCATCGATTGAGAGCACGATAGAGCGCGGTTCTTGAATCATGTTGAGGATTTTTACTGTGTATGCGTTACGGATGCCGCCGTCACTGAGCTGCACGAAAACTGGGTTTCTATCATGTTGAACATTGACCCCCAAACGATCCCTTAATGATAATGCAGTAAGTAGTCCAAGACCCAGACATGCCCAAATCGCGAAATACATAATGGTACGGGGCCGCAAGAAAATCTTCGGGTTGAAATGTTTGATTTTATCGATAAACCCGTTTTGATTCCGGATCCTGCTTGGATCAAGATTAAGCGTATCGGGATTGGTGGCAAGCGACATATTGGTGTTGTAATCTTCCAATGTTGAATAGGATATCAAACCCTTTTCACGACCAAGCTTCCCCATGATATCATCACATGCATCGATACATAGAGCACAAGTGATGCACTCCATTTGTTGACCATCGCGAATATCTATTCCTGCTGGGCAGACATTTACACAGGCCATACAATCAATACAGTCACCGCCCGTGAGTTCCGCTTTTTTGGCTTTTTTGCTGCCATGAGTGCGTGGTTCGCCGCGCCAGTCGTTATATGTAACAACAAGTGAGCTTTCATCCAGCATTGCTGCTTGGATGCGGGGCCTAGGGCACATGTAATTGCAAACCTGCTCACGCATATGACCGCCAAAGACATATGTCGTTGCGGTTAAAATACCGACTGTGGCATATGCGATATAAGGGGCTTGGAGCGTGATGAAATCTACGAGAAGCGTTGGTGCATCGGCAAAGTAGAAAATCCATGCACCGCCTGTGCCAACGGCAATGGCTAACCAGATCGCATGTTTGATAATTCGCTTGCGAAGTTTATCAAATCCATAGGGTGCTTTATCAAGCTTCATCCGTGCATTGCGATCGCCTTCTATAAAACGCTCGACAACAAGAAATAAATCAACCCACACGGTTTGTGGACAGGTGTAGCCGCACCATGCACGCCCCATCACAGAGGTGACCAAAAATAAACCAACGCCTGCCATCACAAGCATGCCGGCAACAAAGTAGAATTCTTGCGGCCAGATCTCGATAAAGAATGCATAAAATCTGCGATTGGCAATATCGATGAGAACTGCTTGGTCTGGTGCATGAGGACCGCGATCCCAACGTAGCCATGGGGTGATGTAATAGATGGATAGCGTGATAGCCATAATGATCCATTTTAAACGACGAAACTGACCCTCTGCACGTTTGGGAAATATCTTCTTGCGAGCCTCATAAAGCTCGATCTTTTCAGGTTGAGGTATTTCTTGTTTGACGTTCATCAGGTCAGTCTCTTGTTCAAGATAGATCTTTGGTAAAAGGTGGCGAGGATTATTCGCCGCCACCTAGTGAGTGTACGTAATGGGTTAATTGGCGAATGGTCACTTCAGACAAGCGTCCTTTCCAAGCGGGCATCACCCCTTGTTTTGGTTCAGATATCTGAGCGACGATTTGTTCATGAGTGTTTCCATAAAACCAAATCGCATCGTTTAAGTTTGGTGCGCCCAGTTCGCGTATGCCTTCGCCTTTTTCGCCATGACATGCAGCGCAATTGTCTGCAAATACGGTTTGCCCGCGAGCCGCTGCATCTGCGTCAAATTCTTGACCAGACATCTCACGTACATACCATGCAACATCCATGATCTCATTGCGTTCTAGCAATTCATCTGCACCATAGCGCGGCATTTCAGATAGACGTGTGTCATCATCTTGCTCATAGCGAATGCCGTGCTGCAAAGTGAGGTAAATATCTTCCAGAGTGCCGCCCCAAATCCAATCATCATCAATGAGGCTTGGATAAATTGTGCCACCGTTGGCGCCGGAGCCATGACATTGCGAGCAGTAAACTTTAAAGGCTGATTGTCCGCCGTTCACTGCAAATTGCAAGAGGTCAGAATTTTGGTTGACTTCTTCTAGCTCGATGCTGACCAGTTGATCCCCCAGTACTTGACGGCTCTTTTCAACTTCGGATAGTTCGGTTGCAAGTTCACCGCGGCTTGACCAGTTCCAAATACCTTTTGTATTGGTGGTAATACCCGGCCAAGCTGGATAGACAATTGTGTAGCCGATGGCAAATAAGATTGTTCCATAAAGCCCCCAAAGCCATGATCGAGGCAAAGGGTTGTTGAGCTCTTTGATGCCATCCCATTCATGCTGTGTTGTTTCAACACCTGAAATATCATCGATTTCTTTGTGATCTTTCATGGTTTAGTCCTCTTTAAATGGAATTTGTGCTGCGTCGTCGGAGAGTGATTTTGCGCCGGGACGAAATGTCCAGAAGACGACAAAGATGAAAATTGCAAACATGTAGAGCAATCCCCAACTGTCGGCGAATGTGCGCATGGCCTGATAATCGAAATCCATGATAAACTCTCCTAGCGAATGTTTTGGTCGGGCTCATAAGCGGAGAAATCCACCAATGTTCCGAGCATTTGAAGGTATGCAACAAGCGCATCCATCTCTGTAAGTTTTGATGGGTCGCCATCAAAATCACCAAGGACAGCTTTTGGATATCGTTCTTCTAGACCCTCCCAATCTGCATCAGGATCTGCTTGCGCTGTAAGATCAACTTGTGCGTTTTCAACCATCTCATCAGAGTAGGGCACACCCACGCGACGATTGGCGATGAGGTGGCTCTCGGGGTTGTTAAACTCCAACTCATTTTCTGCCAAGAAGCCGTATTGTGGCATGATGGATTCAGGCACAACAGATTGCGGATTGATCAAGTGCTGCACGTGCCATTCGTTTGAGTAGCGTGCACCAACACGGGCAAGATCCGGTCCTGTTCGTTTTGACCCCCATTGGAAGGGGTGATCATACATGGATTCAGCTGCCAATGAATAATGCCCATACCGCTCAACTTCATCGCGGAAGGGGCGGATCATTTGGCTGTGGCACACATAACATCCCTCACGGATATAAATGTTGCGTCCAGCAAGCTCCAACGGTGAGTAGGGGCGCATCCCTTTTACTTTCTCGATTGTATTTTCAAGATAGAAAAGAGGTGCGATTTCCACGATGCCGCCGATTGTGACAGCGACGAGTGAGGTCACCATCAACAATGTGACGTTTTTCTCAAGGACTGTGTGTTTTGATAAAAATGACATGTTTTAAGTTCCTATTCAGCTGGTGTCGCAGCAGTTGCTACAGAGGTGAACGGTTGCTCATCTCGTGATTTACCAAGGATTGTCATGGTCAAATTGTAGGCCATGATGATTGAGCCTGAGAGGAATAATAGGCCGCCAAACACACGCATGACATAGTATGGATGCATTGCTGCAATACTTTCAGCGAACGAGTAGACCAAGTAGCCTTGGCTATCATATTCACGCCACATAAGACCTTGCGTAATGCCTGATACCCACATCACGGCTGCGTAGACAACGATGCCCAGTGTTGCGAGCCAGAAATGCCAGTTGACCATGCGAAGTGAGTAAAGTTGGTTGCGACCCCAAAGTTTTGGAACAAGGTAATATAGCGCGCCAAATGTGATCATGCCGTTCCAACCAAGTGCACCAGAATGTACGTGACCAATGGTCCAGTCGGTGTAGTGAGACAATGAATTGACCGTTTTGATGGACATCATCGGTCCTTCAAATGTGGACATTCCATAAAAGGCGAGAGAGATCACCATCATACGAAGGATTGGGTCTGTACGAACTTTGTCCCATGCACCTTGCAAGGTCATTAGACCGTTGATCATACCCCCCCAAGATGGCATCCACAGCATGATGGAAAAGACCATTCCAAGTGTTTGTGCCCAATCTGGTAGTGCGGTGTAATGTAAGTGGTGTGGACCGGCCCAGATATATAGAAAGATCAATCCCCAAAAGTGGATGATGGATAATCTATAGGAATAGACGGGACGGTTGGCCTGCTTTGGAACGAAGTAATACATCATGCCCAAAAAGCCCGCTGTTAAGAAGAAACCAACCGCGTTATGACCATACCACCACTGGGTCAAAGCATCTTGAACACCTGCAAAGGCTGAATAGCTTTTTGAACCGAGTAATGATGCCGGCATGGTCAAGCCATTGACAAGATGCAGCATGGCTACTGTGATGATGAAGGATAGTAAGAACCAGTTTGCCACATAAATGTGCGGCTCTTTCCGTTTGACCAGTGTGCCAAGGAAGACAATTAAAAATGCTACCCAGACAACAGTTAGCCAAAGATCGACATACCATTCTGGTTCGGCGTATTCCTTGCCTTGCGTAATGCCTAGCAAGTAACCAGTTGCGGCCATGAGGATGAATAGCTGATAACCCCAAAACACAAACCAACCAAGTCCACCACCCCAAAGCCGCGCGCGGCATGTGCGTTGAACGATATAGAACGAAGATGCGATCAGAGCATTACCACCAAAGGCAAAAATGACTGCTGATGTGTGGAGTGGTCTGACGCGTCCGAAATTAAAATAGGGTTGAAAGTTTAACTCTGGCCAAGCCAATTGCATAGCGGCAACAACCCCAACCAGAAAGCCGACAACTCCCCAAAACGTGGTTGCTATTACGCCTGCACGAATGACATCATCCATATATTCCGATGGATCAACCTTCGCTGGTTTAGCCCTGTCCCAATTTGGTGCAAATTTTAAATTACGAAGCATCACAAAGCTGGCTAAAGCCATTGCGATGCAAAGCACTGTCATATGCGCTTGGAACAAGGAATCTTGCCCAAATGCGGCCGCTAACAAAGCTGCAAATGCAGCCAGTGCGGTAAAAATAATTGGTATTCCGGAAGTCATGTGAACCCCTCATCTTCGTTCAAATGTGAGCGCGTGAAAGCGCCCGATAACAATCAGATTGATAGTTTGAAAAACACATTGGGGCTTTGATCTAGATCAATGTTAGCGGTTTTTGTTCAGCGCATATTGCCGTGACGAACTGTTTTGATTTTCAAGTTTTACAAATCCAATTTGGTCGGTGAACCGATGAAGTTGAGAATATGATTATGAACTCAATCGGAAAGGATGCTGAGGTTTTGGCAGAATCACTTACCCTCGCAATAGACGAGCACTTTGAAGAGCAAGTCTCGTTATGTTCGGCCTTGGAAAAAATAGCTGATAGTTTGCCTGAGGATTTTGATCCGCAAATGTGCCTGAAGGCAGCGAAATCCATCTATCCGGTTTTCAAAGGTGCACATGATTTTGAGGAGAATGTTCTGTTTCCCTATATTGCGATGAAGAATGACGATAGCGAGAGGTTGCAGCAAATCTTTAATCGTTTGCATGCTGAGCACTGGGAGGATGAAAGCTTTGGGGAAGAGGTATCGGAAGCTTTGATTGATCTTGTTCATGGAGAGCAAAATAACCCTGAGAAACTGGGTTATATGTTGCGCGGCTTTTTCGAAGGTGTGAAACGCCATATCGCTTTTGAACGCGAACATCTTGTTCCACTCCTTAAAAGATAACCATACAGATAACTGGTCATATCATGCTCGATTATAAAGCAGTGCTGTCATATTATCCGACAGCTGTTCCACGCTATACAAGTTACCCAACTGCCCCTCATTTTTCCGAAGGTTTGGGGGTGAGCGTTTTCAACGATTTGCTTGGAAATTTAAACGTTGATGAACCCATCTCAATTTATATCCACATCCCCTATTGTGATAAACTATGTTGGTTTTGTGGGTGTAATACCAAGCATACTTTGAAATATGCGCCGGTTGCGCGTTATATGAATTATCTCATTCGAGAGATTGATTTATTGGGTCAAAAGCTCGATTTCAAACCAAAAATTCAACAGATCCATCTTGGTGGTGGGTCCCCAAGTTTATTAAAGAGCGATGATTTTAGCCGCCTTCGTCATGCGCTGGATGAGGTGTTTCATTTCTTGCCACATTCGGAGATAAGTGTGGAAATCGATCCATCCGATGTGAGCGAGGATATGCTCTTGGGTGTGAAAGAATTTGGTGTGACCCGCGCCAGTATTGGTGTTCAGGATTTTCACTCAGATGTACAAGCTGCGATTAACCGTCCTCAAAGTTTTGAGTTAACCAGAGATGTTGTGACGTCACTGCGAGAGATGGGTATCAAATCAATCAATATCGATGCTTTATATGGATTGCCACGGCAGAGTTTTGCCCGTTTGATGGATACAATTTCAAAATGTATTTCACTTGCCCCTGATCGCATGGCGCTTTTTGGATATGCGCATGTGCCATGGGTGAAAAAACATCAAAATATGATTGCCCAAGATGATTTGCCAGATAGCCATGCGCGGTTTGAGCATTCAATGGCAGCTAGTCGTGCACTTATTGGGGCAGGGTATGTAGGCATTGGGATCGATCATTTTGCAAAACCCGATGATCGCTTGGCTATAGCTGCGCGAACCGGACGTATTCACCGAAATTTTCAGGGCTATACAACGGACGAATGCAAAACGCTCGTTGCATTGGGTGGCTCTTCCATTGGGCGAACTGAAAACGGCTTTTATCAAAATGCTGTCGCGACTTCGAGCTATGAAGCGAAGATCGAAAACGGTGAAATTGCTGCGGTAAAGGGTTTGCTTTTGTCAGAAGATGATAAAGTTAGATCGCATATTATTGAGCGCATCATGTGTGATTTTAAAATAGACTTTAAACAGTTGAGAAGCCTGTCTTCATCTGTAGATACCTACCGTGACATCGCGATGAATTTCATTGCTGAGGACCCATTCAACTTAGCAAGTATGGATGATGATATGTTTGAAATTCAAAGTGATGGCAAGCCGTTTAC
>CAJQOR010000145.1 GCA_905479965.1 uncultured Rhizobiaceae group bacterium
AAACGCGAGCGTTGAATACGATGCTAAAAGTTCGCTTGTGGTTTACGATAATAAAGGTGCTGAAGTTCTTGTTGATTTCTATTACACAAAGACAGGTGCAAATACTTGGGAAGTTGCTGTTTTTGATCAATCAGAGGGTACGTCTGGCACGTCTTTCCCATATGCTTCGGGCCCATTAGCAACAACAACTTTGACTTTTGACGCGACCTCTGGGGCGCTTGATGCAGGTAGTGCAGATTCTATCGGTTTCACGGTTCCAAATGGTGCTGGTATGACGATTGATCTAAGTAATATGACAGAGCTCGCATACGACTTTTCGGTTGCCAATGGTACTGTGAATGGGCAGCCACCAAATGAGGCGTCGAGCATTGAAATTTCATTGGATGGCACAATTTATGCCAGCTATGCGAATGGCGAACTTGAACCGATTTATCGAATTGCGATGGCCGATGTGCCTAGCCCAGATAATTTGCGTCCACTGTCTGGCAATGTGTATGCCCAAGGTGTTGATTCAGGGGTTGTGACAACTGGCTTTGCTGGATCAAACAACTTTGGCTTAATCCAATCTGGCGCGCTAGAAGGCTCAAATGTGGACATCGCTGAAGAACTAACGTCGATGATTGAAAGTCAGCGTAGCTACACCGCCAACTCCAAAGTTTTCCAAACCGGCTCCGATCTAATGGATGTCCTTGTGAACTTGAAACGATAGTCAGCTAGGATACTAGGTCCATGAGTTTAGCGTCAGCACTTAATACAGCAACAAGGTCTTTGTCGAATACTTCGACACAGACTTCTGTTGTCTCAAATAATGTCGCGAACGCTGAAAACCCAAATTATGCGCAACGTTCAACATATCTTGAGTATGACTCGCTCGCTGGTTCACAAATTGCGACAATCCAACGGACAACCGATAGTGTCCTTTATGGTCAGCTAATTACCAGCATTGCCTCTACGGATGGACAAAGCACCCTCGTGGCAGGGCTTGATCAGCTCAGATCAATTTTTGGGACAAATGATTATGAATTATCTCCTGCTGTTTTAGCAGGGCAGTTGCGTGATAACTTAAGTGCTTATGCTGCAAAACCAAATGAACCAACCCTTGCAGAAACGGCAGTTGCCAGTGCGGAAGATTTAGCACTCTCCTTGCAAAGTTCATCTGAATCCGTTCAAGAAGTCAGAGCGGAAATGGATGTTGAAATTGCTGCAGATGTTGCAGAATTAAATGACATGCTTGCCCGCTTTAAAACAATCAATGATGAGATTGTTCAAGGCACCTTTACGAACTCAGATGTAAACAATCATCTTGATGAGCGAGATGCATTGGTCAAAGAAATCTCTTCAATTATTGAGGTGCGACCTGTAACACGCTCGGGTAATGACATGGTTTTATATACCATGGATGGCACTACGCTATTTGAAACGTCACCGCGCACGGTAACCTTTCAACCAACACCATCATATGATGCGGTTACTGATGGCAATAGCATTTATATAGATGGTGTGCCGCTTGAAGCAGGTTCAGGGTCAAATTCTGATGCGGGCGGTTCACTACAAGCTATGTTGCAAGTCCGAGATGAAATTGCTCCGATGTTGCAGGGGCAGCTAGATGAAATTGCACGTGGTGTTATCACGCTCTTTGCAGAACAAGATCAATCTGGTGGTGGTGGAGTTGATTTGCCTGGCCTATTTACTTGGACATCGGGCACAGTTCCAACCGCTGGAACACGGGTCGATGGAATAGCATCCAGCATTACAGTAAATACCGCAGTGTTATCCAGCCAGGGCGGCGATCCGACACTATTGCGTGATGGCGGCATAAACGGTGCTTCTTATGTTTATAATACGTCAAGCGCGGCAAGTTTTTCTGAGCGTTTGGATGGTCTAGTAACGTCGTTAGATGAGCCAATTGCATTTGATTCAACATCACTTTTGGGATCTTCCAAAGGATTAATAAATTTTGCTGCTGATAGTTTGGGCTGGTTTGAACTCGTCAGAAGTGATGCAACATCATCGCTTGAAACTAAAGAAGCTTATGCGGCTGAAATCGATCGTACGTTCTCCAATGCTACAGGTGTAAGCATCGATGAAGAAATGTCGCTCTTATTGACGCTTGAGCAATCCTATAAAGCAGCTACTCGGATCATTACTGTGGTGGATGAACTGCTTGAAAACCTTATGAATGCGGTGAGGTAGTCTTATGAAAACAAGTTTCGTTTCAAGCTATGCCACGCAAACCTCTATGCGTTCGGTCGTAAACAAAGCTCAGGCTGAGATCCAGCAATTGCAGACCGAAGTTGTAACTGGGCGCCTTGCCGATGTCGGCGCTGAGCTTGGTGGTCAAACATCCAATGCGGTGCGGTTACATAGAGATTTTGAACAGTTCTCAACGATTTTAGATACAAATTCGCTCGTCGATAATAGATTGTCTTCAGCACAAGCTGCGCTTGAGCAGTCATCCGAGAGTGCGCAGAATTTGATCGAGACACTCATCATTGCAAAAGATGCAAGTGATGAAGGCTTAAGAAGCGTTGCAGTGCTTCAAGCATCTGATGCTCTCAGTGGGTTTACCGATGCAGGTAATCTTACAGCCAATGGTGAGCACTTATTTGCCGGGATAGATACAGATAACGAACCGCTTGTTGATTACTTAGAAAGCGGTAACGCAGCAAAAGCCGCATTTGATAACGCATTTTCAACTTATTTTGGTTTCACACAAACTGACCCAGCTACATCCACAATTACAGCTGCTCAGATGACCGATTTTCTAGATAATACTATAGAGCCGATGTTTACCGGCGCAGATTGGAACACCAACTGGTCATCGGCTTCAGACACAAACATTACAAGCAGAATCTCTAACGAAGAACTTGTTCAAAGTTCTGTTAATGCCAATGGCGAAGGTTTTAGAAGCTTTGCGTTTGCGGCCACAATCTCAGTGGAGATGATGAATATTGGTCTGAACGAGGACGCGCAATCGGTATTGGTCGATAAAGCAGTTGACGCGGCAGGCCAAGGCCTTTCCGGTATTGATGATGCTCGAACAATGTTGGGTATTTCGCAGGCAAGACTTGAAAAAGCAGACACCCTTTTGCAGGTGCAGGCTGACCTAACAAAAATACATGTAAGCGAGATGGAGGAGGTCGATATCTATGAAGCTTCGACCCGAGTAAACGCGCTTATGGCACAAATAGAAACATCTTATTCAATTACGTCGCGATTACAGCAACTCAGTTTAATTGACTATCTGAGGTAATTGAAGATGACAGTTAGCAAGAAAATAAAAAGGGCTATGTAATGTATCAATTTTCTTATGCAGACGTTCAGGAAGACGACGTCACAGAATCTAAAGATCGTGAACGTCAGGTTCTGGATCGCTCGATTGATATGTTGCGTAACGCAATGAAACTCGGGGGAGATTCTCAAGAGGCGATCGAGGCGATTTATTATACAAATCGCGTTTGGATTCGTTTGATTGAGGACCTGGGTTCTGAAGAAAATCAATTAGATGAAGAATTGCGTGCAAATCTCATCTCCATAGGCATTTGGATCATTAAAGAATCCGAACGGATACGCCATCGGGAATCTAACAATTTCCAAGGCATTATCGATATTACAACCATGATCAGGGACGGTTTAAAATGAAGAATACACTCCGCATATCGCTCAAAGCAGGAGAGCGCATTTTTATAAATGGCGCGGTGCTTAGAGTAGATCGAAAAGTATCCCTGGAATTTATGAATGACGTAACGTTTTTGCTTGAAAACCACGTGATGCAGCCGGAAGAGGCAACCACTCCTTTGCGTCAGTTATATTTCATTGTGCAAATGATGTTGATTAATCCAGCAGGTGTTGAGCAATCAATGGAAATGTTCCGCAAATCTATCGTCATGCTGCTTAGTTGTTTTAATGACGAAGAAGTACGCTCAGAACTTAAGCATGTTGATGGTATGGTTATACAAGGTAAAGCATTTGAATCGCTTAAAGCAATTCGCAGCCTTTACCCCGTGGAAGAAACGATATTAAACACGCCACAAATGCCAGCCACGACTATTGATGAAATTCGTAGGGAGTTAGCACCATGGGCGTAGAAACAGTTGCTTCAGTAACCGGTACCACAACGCAATCAACTGCTACAGCAGCATCTGACAAAGCGGCTTTGGATTATGATACATTTTTGCAATTGTTAATTGCTCAGATGCAAAATCAGGATCCGACAGAACCTATGGATTCAAGTGAACAAATTGCGCAATTAGCAACATTCTCGCAAGTAGAGCAAACTATTGAAACCAACAAAAATCTGGAATCACTGTTGCAATCGAATTCTTTGGCAACAGCGAGCGCCATTATTGGAAAAACTGTGAGTTCTCTCGATGGTGAGGTCACAGGTATTGTCAAAGAGGTGCAAATCCTGTCTGATGGGGCTGTTGCAGAACTCGAAGGTGGCACAAAATTGGTTGTTGGCCCTGGTTTGGTTATTGAAGATACATGAATGAAGCAGACGCACTAGACTTAGTACAAACAGCAATATGGACGGTTTTGGTCTCCGCGGGACCAGTCGTCTTTGTTGCTATGGGTATTGGTGTCATCATTGCTTTTTTTCAAGCGCTGACACAAGTGCAGGAAATCACTCTAACCTTCGTTCCGAAAATCGTAACGGTATTAATCACTGTTGCGGTCGCAGCGCCATTTGTAGGCGCTCAGATTTCATCATTTACCAATCTCGTTTTCCAACGGATTGAAAGCGGTTTTTAGCAGCCACTGAGATAATCTTAGCTAGTTTTTCCATTTACAAATTATTAATATTTCAAACAAAAACCTAACTTCGCGCAAGCTTGGGGCTTTAGAGTTAGAATCTGAGTTTGGCGTACATCAGGTGCTGCCCTCTCAAATAGATAACTAGAAGCAAACTAGCGTTTTTCCTAAAACGTCCATGAATAGACGGTATTGAAAATGGCTCAGCCCGAAGTCGCAGTCTCTCCAATAAAGCTCACATTTGGTAAAGATATGGGCTTTGCGCTCGGCATCATTACCATTCTTTCGATTTTATTTTTGCCGATACCTGCATTTTTAATTGATATGGGCCTAGCTTTCTCCATCGCATTTTCAGTGCTGATCCTCATGGTCGCATTGTGGATTCAAAAGCCGCTCGATTTTTCATCTTTTCCAACGATCCTTTTGATCGCGACAATGACCAGATTATCGCTCAATATTGCGACCACGCGGGTTATTTTATCCGATGGTAACTCTGGTACAGAAGCCGCGGGTAATGTGATTGGTGGATTTTCTCAACTTGTCATGGGCGGTGACTTTGTTATCGGCGTGATCGTGTTTCTTATTCTGGTCGTCGTCAATTTTATCGTGATTACCAAAGGTGCAACGCGTATCGCAGAGGTTGGCGCTCGATTTACACTTGATGCGATCCCGGGCAAACAAATGGCGATTGATGCTGATTTGTCTGCTGGCTTAATCAGCGAACAGGATGCGCAATCACGACGAAAAGAACTGGAGCAAGAAAGCTCATTCTTTGGCTCAATGGATGGTGCATCAAAATTTGTTCGCGGTGATGCAATTGCTGGCCTTATTATTACAGGGATCAATATTTTTGGTGGCATAATTATCGGTTATGCGCGCCATGATATGGAAGTTGGTCAAGCCGCTGATGTGTTTGTACGCCTTTCCGTTGGGGATGGTCTTGTCTCGCAAATCCCTGCGCTCATAGTATCTCTTGCTGCAGGTCTTTTGGTTTCACGCGGCGGTCAGGTGGGAACCACCGATCAAGCGGTTATCAATCAACTTAGTTTTTACCCTCGTGCATTGTTTGCTGCTTCGGGATTATTATTCTTACTAGCACTTATGCCCGGTTTGCCTTTCATTCCCTTCATGCTCCTCGGAAGCATTTTGGCCTTTGGTAGCTGGTTAATCCCTCGACAAAGAATGGCTGTCGAACAGCAAGAACTTGCAGAAAAGCAACGTCAACTCGCTCAGAAAACTGAAACAGAACATGATTCAGTTAAACAGGTCTTGAAAACTGCAGAAGTCGAATTATTGCTGGGTAAACAGCTATCAAGCGAGTTGTTAAATTCTCACGAAGAACTTGCATTTCGTGTGAGCAAAATGCGCAAGAAATTTGCAACGCAGTTTGGATTTGTTGTGCCGGAGATTAAAGTCTCTGATGACATCTCAATTAATGAAAAATCTTATCAGATTAGAATTCATGGAACCACCATTGCAGCGAACAAATTACGTGTTGGTGAATTGATGGTCGTCGTTGGAAACGGACGTAAACCATCAGTCCCTGGAGACGAGTTACGCGAACCTGCATTTGGTATGCCTGCAATTTCAGTGCCAGAGGCTTTTGCTGATGATTTGCGTCGTGAAGGGTTCCAACCGATTGACAACGTGTCAGTTGTTTTGACCCATTTGAGCGAAGTGATCCGCAATAACCTACCGCAATTATTATCTTATAAAGATATGAAGGTGCTTATTGAGCGCCTCGATCCAGAATACCGAAAATTGGCAGATGAGATTTGTTCAAATCACATGTCATATTCTGGTCTACAGGCGGTGCTGAAATTGCTTCTAGCTGAACGCATGTCAATTCGAAATCTGCATCTTGTATTGGAAGCGGTGGCGGAACTTGCGCCGCATATGCGTAAAACAGAACAGATTGTTGAGCATGTGCGCATACGAATGGCGCAGCAGCTATGTGGTGATTTGGCCCAAAACGGTACATTAAATATCTTGCGATTGGGCAGTGATTGGGATTCCGTTTTCCATCAAGCATTAAAGCGCGATACCAAGGGTGAGGTGGTCGAGTTTGATATTGATCCGAAGCTTTTGGAAGAGTTTACTGAAAAAGCCACAGATATCATCCGTACCCATATGGACAAAGGTATTCCATTTGTGCTCGTGTCTTCACCAGATGCACGCCCATATGTGAGGATGATTGTGGAACGTATATTTGCAACACTGCCGGTGCTTTCACATGTTGAAATTGCCAAAGGTATTGAAATCAACATACTAGGTTCGTTGTCGTGATCACCGATCCGGAGGGTACGTTATTAGCCCTCTTTGCTACCTTTTGTCGAATTGGTGGCTGTTTTATGGTGCTGCCAGGGATCAGCACAGCACGCGTATCCTTAAGGATCAGGCTTTTTTTATCAATTGCGATTTCCATTGCGATCATCCCGCTTATGTGGGAGCAAATTTACGCCGCAACCCGTGTGACCAACAGCGCCTATGTTGTTTTAATCGCAAGTGAAACTTTCATCGGTGTCACGCTCGGGCTTATTGCAAGATATATAACGCTCGGTTTGCAGTTTTCGGGTGCCGCGTTATCCGCATCCATTGGTTTTAACGCTGCACCATCGGGTGCAATTTTGCAAAATGAAGCTCAAGGCGCCATCACAAACCTGATCACTGTCTCCGCAATTGTGTTGCTGTTTATTTCAGACTTTCATCATCTGGTCATTCAAACAATTGTAAATTCCTACGACTTCATGCCCATCGGCACAGGATTTGAAGTGCGGATGGCTTTGGTGACATTAACTGATACGCTTGGGGAGACGTTTATATTGATGTTGCGTCTGGCTAGTCCCTTCATTGTCTATGGTCTCATTTTCAACTTAGCAATTGGTATGGTCAATAAACTTGCGCCGCAAATCCCGATTTACTTCATCTCCATACCCTTTATCTTAGCGGGTGGTTTGCTGCTGGTATATTTCGGTATTGCAAATTATCTCACACTGTTCTTGGATGGCTTCATCCAAATTTTCCAAGGTTAGGTGAGGGGTAAATGGCAGAGAAAAAATCCCAACGATTGCAACGCCTTGTCAACATCCAAAGGCAAAAGGAAAAGATGGCTGAGATCGAGTTGGCCGATGTGCTCAACGCGCAAAGATATAACCAAGATTCTATGGAAAATGTGCTTGATGCATTGGGTACATTTGACCCCATTCATATGGTTTGCTCAGGGCACTATTCAAAACGTCTTTCAAAGTTAGATATTAAAAAGCGCCAGTTACAATTGCATCGAGAGATGCAAGAAAAAAACATGATGAAAGAACGTGTCAAAGCCGATCGTTTAGAAGAAAGAGTTGATGCCTTTAAAATGGATGAAGCGCGAGAGGCAGAAGACGAAGGACTGCAGGATTTGATTGATACGATTGGTGGCGGGAAAAAATCCAGCCTCTGGTAAGCCTGACATGAGATAATTTTAAAAGATAATTATTTCAGCTAGGCAAAGTCATGGCAGTTTCAGTTAATACAGATTTGATTATGGGCGTAATTAACGCTGCGCAACCTTCAAGTATTGCTGCAGCGGATGCAAAGCTCAGTGCAAAGTCGGTCTCCAGAATTGAAATAGCCGCCGCTGGTGATGAGTTTGCAAAAGAATTACTAAACTCCCAAACACAATCAGCACCTGCAAGAGATCTGTCTGATCTACGCAGCAGCTTTAACCAACCAAACCAAACCGATGCCCACAAAAAGTTTGAGGCGATGGTGCTTCATCAATTTGTACAGCATATGTTGCCAAGCGATTCCAGCGTGATCTTTGGTGAGGGCATGTCCGGTGATGTTTGGAAAGGGATGATGGCTCAGCAAATTGGTGATGCGATTGCCAAAGGTGGTGGGATTGGTATTGCGGATCAAATGCTCGCAGATAAGTCAAATGTTGATGCAAGCCCACTTGGTACAGCTGCCAACATCATAAATGCCCGACAGCGCGATTTAATCGACAGCTTAAACGATAACTAATCTCTGATTTGAAACAAGGACTACGGAAATGAGACAAGCGGCACGTACGACACAGCCAAATGAAATAAGATTTGGAAATGTTTTGGGGCGTTTGGAAGCTCTTCTGGATTTGGAAAATACTAAGATTGGTAAAGATGTAAGCTTTGATATTACAGCATCGAGCACGCATAAAAGCCGCTGCCTATACGAGATGACAACGTTGTTAAAAGGGTTTCGCCCGGAGCAAATTCGTCCCGAGCATCAGAGTCTTCTGGTCAAAGTTCAGGAGAAGTTGGCCGTCAACAAACGAAAACTTGAAATCCACATGGAAGCTGTTCGTGGTATCGCGGAGATGTTGAAAGACGCCCACAAAGATGCCGAAGATGATGGAACTTATTCAATGAACCAGTTTGGTGGATACGGCGCTTACGAACTCTCATGATTAAAACCTTGATAATTGGTGTATGGGTTGCAGCTGTTGCACTTGGTTCCGTGTATGGCGCCATCACGATGGCAATGCCGTCACCTCCGCAAGAAGAATTGGATCGCGCCGCGTTCTACGCCAGATTAGAACGCGTAGACAGTGATGTTATATCCGTCCCGGTTATCAGCGGTGGTAAGGTCCATGGATATTTTCTGACTCAGGTGAGTTTTCTTATCGAACCAAAAGACATGGAAGTGTTTCCGATTACACCGCAGGAATTGCTCAACGATATTTTAATTACACAATTTATCGGCAACCGCATTATTGATTTTCCAAATATGACCAATTTCAACCTTGAAGGTTTTCGAGAACTGGTTGGAACTGCACTCAACGAACGTGTTGGTCGAGATGTATATCATGACATCATCATTGGTCGTTTGGATTATCTCGGTAAAGCTGATATCAGATCAAACATCCGTCAAAAACGCTATTCTATGAGTGAAGGTGGCGAAGGTGTTGGCGAAGAGTAAGAAAATGCTTCCTTAATTCGCTTCAGGATTGCGGTATTGTTCATTCACGATACCGAATTCCGCCAGTAATCGTCCAAAAGCAATTTGCATATGATATAATCCTATGATCAATGACTTGTGCTTAATTGCAGATTTTAAAGAACGAAATGGTGAAGCTGCCAATAAAAGGCATGATTTCAAAATCGTCTTGGCTCTATTGTTTGAAGCGCGGGTTTCGATGATCGCTGAAATCGCTCCATTGCGATAACTTCTCGCATTGACCCATCGAAAAGTAGAACGGCGCTCTGGCACATCTTCTAAAACAGGTGCTTCGTTGCACCATGCAAATGTGAAACCTTTTATTTGGCTGCGTCGGTAAAAATCACTATCACCGCCGCCAACAAAGTTGAATTGCGGCTCTAGAAAGGGTTGAGGCATTTTATCAAGCACACCGCGCGTAATGACAACATTGCCTGATGAGTATAAT
>CAJQOR010000146.1 GCA_905479965.1 uncultured Rhizobiaceae group bacterium
CGATTTTATCTTTCAAACGTTTAGCAACATCATCAGCAAGGCCCGCAGCTAACGCGTCCTTACTTTCAAAATTATGCGGTATTACTTTACTAGTCATTATCGTACCACGTGCGCCCGTCGCGCTCAATTAACCCGATAGCCTGACTTGGTCCGGAAGTTCCCGCAGTATAAGTTTGCGCAAGTTGTCCGGTTTGTTCCCAAGCCGTAAGGATTGGATCAATCCATTCCCATGCCGCTTCCACTTCATCACCACGCATGAAGAGTGTTTGATTGTTACGAATAACATCAAGCAACAAACGCTCATAAGCATCAGGATGACGAACATCAAAGTTTTCTGCAAAGCTCATATCAAGTGGCACATGACGCAAGCGCATTCCGCCCGGACCGGGATCTTTAATCATAATCCATTGCTGCACGGCTTCATCTGGCTGCAAGCGGATGACCAATTGGTTCGCATGCACAACTTGATCTGCTGCGCCAAAGATCGAGTGTGGTACGGCTTTGAAGTTAATAACAATTTCAGATACGCGGTTTGGCATGCGCTTACCTGTGCGCAAGTAGAACGGAACGCCATTCCAACGCCAGTTTGAAATTTCCGCTTTAATCGCAACATATGTCTCGATGTTTGATGGCTGGCCAAGTTCGTCAAGATAACCCGACACAGGACCACCATCAGATGCACCCGCTTTATATTGCCCACGCACGGTCAATTTATCTGTGTTGCCTGCGTCAATTCTCTTGAGCGAACGAAGAACTTTCAGTTTTTCATCGCGAACGTTCTCAGCATCCATTGATGCAGGTGGTTCCATTGCGACAAGACACATGAGCTGCACAAGGTGGTTTTGCACCATATCGCGCAATGCACCGGCATTGTCATAATATCCAGCGCGTCCTTCAAGTCCAACTGATTCAGACACGTTAATCTGAACATGGTCGATATGGGCTGAATTCCAAAGTGGCTCATAAAGCACATTGGCAAAGCGCAAAGCCATGAGATTTTGCACGGTTTCTTTGCCCAGATAATGATCGATACGGAAAACTTGTTCCTCTTTGAACACTTTCGCGATCGTATCATTCAGCTCGCGGGCTGAAGCAAGATCACGTCCCAATGGTTTTTCCACGACAACGCGGGTTTTATCTGTGATTAAGCCATGTTGGCGGATGTTTTCAGAGATATCGCCGAACAACGACGGCCCAACAGCCATATAAAAAGCTCTAACGCGATCGTCGCTACCTTTGAGCTTCTCAACCAGAGTGTCCCAGCCTTTATCTGATTTCGCATCAAGCGCGACGTAATCAAGACGCTGAACAAATTTATCAGCTTCAGCTTGGTCAAATTCTTTTGGTTTGACGTGCTCTTTGAGGGCAGCCATGGCGAAAGCTTGGTACTCTTCTTGTGATTTTTCTGACCGAGACGCGCCTATGATGCGGGTAGGATCGGAAAATTGCCCTGCTGCTTGTCGATGGTAAAGTGCTGGAAGAAGTTTTCGTTCGGCGAGGTCGCCGGTTCCACCAAAGACAATATAGTCAAAGGGATCTACGGGTATGATCTGACTGCTCATGATTTTCATCCATGTTTGGTATAGCAGTTACATAATCTAATCGATTTAAAAATGCTAGTATAAATCTTAAAAATTCTCAATTTTCGTGGTGATGCAGAAATAGCCCCGCGAAAATCGGGGCTATTAAACTGAGATAATATGAAAGATTAATTATTGTTGGCAACAATAACAGGAACCAGAAGATCGCCCCAGTTTCCATTGCCACCATGATGGCGTGCAGAGCGGATAAGCTCAACGGAAACACCCTCGTCAACGGCTTTCATGATGGAGTTATTCAAGCGGTGTAAATCATTTGCAAGGCGGTGAATTGATGCTTGCTGATTTTCTGGCATTGAATGTGACTGTTCTTCTGCTCTTTCTTTAACGCGTGTTTTAGGTGCCATGATAGTCTCCATTATTAATACTGTTTGATCTCAAAGATCATGAATTTGTAAATTTTAGTCACAGATCTAAATTAAAAATTCTTTTTAGTGTTTAAATCCATGCTGGCTTGTGACTAGATTTACAGATGAGGGATGTTTGGGCGAGTAAATTGTCGTAAAATGACTAAAAAAGCGGGTAATGCTGTGTAATATTTGACAATCGGTTCTTGTAAACTTGTCAATTTTGTAAAAATATGTATCGATCAATTTAGTAAAAAATTGTAAATTGAGACAAATAATGGCTGAACAAAAAGTATTTCTTGGTCCTCGGGTGCGACGCATACGCAATTCATTGGGTTTAACACAGACATCAATGGCAGCAGATTTAGATATCTCTCCCTCTTATCTGAACCTCATTGAACGAAATCAAAGACCTTTAACGGTTCCGTTGATCATAAAACTGTCTTCAGTTTACAAAATTGATCCCCAAGAGCTGCAGGTTGAGGGTGCAGGAACATTAAGCGCACTTAAGGAGGTTTTTGCGGATCCTCTTTTGTCAGGCGAATTGCCCGGTGATCAAGAACTGGTTGAAATCACCGATGCAGCTCCGAACGCTGCCTCAGGTATCGTCAAACTTTACAGAGCCTATCGCGAGCAGCAAGAACGATTGAGCGATTTGTCGTCGATGTTGGCGAAAAACGAAGGTGGGCCTCAAATTTCTGGGTCGAGACTTCCGATAGATATTGTGCGCCAGGTTTTTGAAGAACGACCAAATTACTACGGACGGATTGATGAAGCGGCTGAGAAATTTAGCGAAGAGTTTATATCATCTGAAGAGCCGACAGTTTCGTTGCGCGATTGGCTGAAATCAAAGCACGGTATTAGCGTGAAAATACTGCCTGTTAAAACCATGCCCAATCTGCGTAGACGGCTTGATCGCCATTCGATGAGATTGTTTTTGTCCGCAAGGCTGTCACCACAAGATAGATTAAGAGAGATCGCAATTGAAGTTGCAATGCTGGCTCTTGCAACACCCATTCAATCGGAATTGGAAGGATTAAATCTTCAAGGTGATGAAGCCATACGACTAGCGCGCTATGAGTTGTCACGATATGCGGCTTTGGCGATGATGATGCCTTACGGTAAGTTCTATGCAAGCGCAAAGCGTGATGAATACGATGTTGATGCGTTAAGCACACAATTCAATGTCTCATTTGAACAGGCAGCAACGCGCCTGACAACGATGCAACGTGCTGACTTACCACTCATCCCGTATTTTATGCTTGAAGTGGACAATGCAGGCAACATCGTTAGGCGCGCAGGAGCGAAAGGTTATCCAAGGTCTCAATTTGGCGGGAGTTGTCCCAAGCATAGCATTTATGCAGCATTTTCGCTGCCAGGACAGGTTTTCATAGATGAAGTAGAACTGGCAGATGGTGCCAATTTTGTCACCATGGCGCGGACGGTTGATGGATTGATGGGATCGATGAAAGACCCAGTGCGCCGAACAGCAATCATGTTGTGTTGTGCATCTGAACATGCCTATCAGCTCAGCTACTTTGCCGACCGAACAACCGATAAAAAGCTCGAAGTTGGACCTGCTTGCCGCCTATGTGAGCGGCAGGGTTGCGTTTCAAGGGCAGAGCCATCCATAACAAGGCCGCTTGGTTTGGATGAAATGGTAACCGGCTTGAGCGCTTTTGATTTTCAATAACCTCGATGCCTTGCCTTAACTGCGAGGTGGTCTGAAGAGAAATGCGACCAACCAGATTGGTATCACAACGATGGAGCCGAGAACAAGATTTGGTATGGCCCATTCAGCACCGCGTTGTAAAAGCGCAAATACGTCTTCTGGTGTCAGGCCAATGTCTGACAATAGGTCGGAGGCGGAGATATTCAATGCTGATAAAATCGCGCCTGCGATTAAAGATGCCAAGCAAATTTTAAATATTGCAGATAGTATCTGAAGCATTTAACTCCCCATTGTTCCCCATAATTGTCGGTGTAAACATATAATTTCGCAAGTGTTTTTTACAGAACTACTGGAAATCGACCTCAGGAATCGGTGGAGACATTATAGGATTGGGCCATGATCCACCAATAAAAAGTGAAAGTGGTGGTGGCGATAAATTGGGCGATAATGCAGCATCGTTATCCGTTGACGTATCATCAACAGGCTTATTTCCAAGTGTTGCTAGTAACGCCAAGCTGCTCTTGGCAAAGGGAACAATTCCACTCAATGTCAGTATCTGATCATCGGTGCTAACTTGAGCGGTTTGTATGCGTGCAACACCACTATCAATCTCAGCGCTTAGCACCGCTGTTTCAAAATCGATTGAACCGCTTTCGACATCTTCAAGCGTAAAAAACTGGCGTTTCTGTGCAAGCTGTTTGACAAGATCAAGATCAAGGCCGGGGATCGCACCGTCGCCGATCTCAACTTCTATGTTTCCCGAAATATCTGAAACAGTTGTCGCCCACAACGGAGTTTCAGAACGAAGTTTTAAATCGATATTTCCAACCCCGTGTGGCAGTGGGCCATTGATTTCAAGTGTTTCAAGCACATCGCCAAGATTGATCCCGCGGGATGAGAATGAGATTTCTCCACCGCCATCAATGCCTTTTTCGGAGATAAACACTTTTGCAAAAATCTGCCCATCATAGGCGTTTGCATCACCAATGTTGAAGG
>CAJQOR010000147.1 GCA_905479965.1 uncultured Rhizobiaceae group bacterium
GTCTCGACCAAATTCAAAATTTGCTTCGATTGCACCACTGTATTTAGCTGCTAGTTTAGAACCAAACCCTCCGCGAGTTTGAACAAGGTTAGAAATAGCAAGCCGAACCTCTGCTTCAGCACTTCGGTTGTTATCAGCCGCGACACGTTTCAACGCTTCGTATTGATCATCGGGAATGTTTCTAACTGTCATTTGGCCCATTACACTTACTCCATTAATATACGATATCAATATAAATAATATGCCATCATTATGCAAGCAATTTATATGATATGCTATCACATAAATATCACCGTCAACAGAGAATGTGCCGCCACTACACGGTTTTGTGGCATAAAATTTCTCATGGAGCTTGTGTCTGTTGATCCATCCAATAATGACCCTCGAGCTGTTCAACAGGCGATCCATATATATCTAAAACAAAAGAACCATGATGATTTTTGCATTTACTACCTTATATATTTATTTTTGGCTCCTTGCGTTAAATCTGACAACTGCACCAAAATAAAAAACTCTCCAGCGGGTCCAGGACAAATTGGATAAACTGACCATGTGGAGAGCTCAACGCCAGTGCATTTAACATTAAGAAGTTTTTGAAATTTCTATTTCATTGGCGTTATTATCATTTGCCTGTCGGTGTTCTTCGCAAAAGATACCACAATCAAAACCTGGTATTTGCTTCAAGGGTCTGCCAATTGCATTAGCTGGCAGTTCATCAAGCATAATACGCTGACCTTTGTAACGAACCAACTTTGCACCAATATGACGTGATTGATCAGCTCTTTCTTTGAAAACCTCAGGATGCATTTTACGAACATGGTTCCAATAGGATGGGCTTGTTGATTTTACGCAGCCGATGCAATTTGCGTTTGGGTAACCCATTTTATACATTCTGGGGAGCTCTATCCCAGCGGTTTTGATGATATTGAAGCAGTCATCTTTGGTAATTTTTTCATTGATCAAAACGGGCAGTACATTGGAACGTTCGGAAAGTATAAATCTTTCGTGCCTTTTTACTTCATCAAAAGTAAATCCAAGCACAATATCAGTGAAGTAATTTTCATTTTCCCATTGTTGCCGTGCTTGTTTTTTCAAGACGGTAGTACAAGGTGCGCCTACTACGCCAGACATATAACGTCGTTGGTGCCATACTGTTTTAGCGCTGCAGTCTGGGAAGTTTGCATTCTTGGCAATTTCTATCGGGTGATTAAGCCACTCCTGCACATCATTGAGGAATCTACGATTGTCCTCATCCTCTTCCAATATAGGGTTGTTAACAATTTTGATGTCGGCTTGGTGGCCGTATTTTTCAATTGTTTTTTTAGCCGCAACAGCGGAAGCCGCCCCACATGAAAACCATACAACGATAGTTTGTCTAGAACAATCATCGTTGAATAGCTGTATTGGCTTGGAGCTATTTGTATCAAATATTTCTCGTGTATTTTTAGTTGTTACATTGTTAGCCAATGCTACTGGACGGTGTGCCAACATACCATTTTTAAATTCTTCTCGTGACTCAATACTCATACGTAGTTTAATCCTTGTTGTTGATACGACCAAAAACCAAATTGAATGTTTTATATTTTTTGGTACGCTAAAATTTGTCTCTATAAAAATGGTCGTAGCAAAACAAATTTGCGTCAACCCTTATAAAAAAATTTTTTTATTTTTATTTTTATTTTTATTTTTTATTGTTGTGTTTCAATAATTTAATATATTTTCTGTTCATCAATCATGGAGGTGTCGACTATCGAAACCGAACTTGATGCAAACTATGCTTATGTATGAATCGTCAAAATATAATTCTGAATCGCGCTTTCAAATTAGTGAATCGCAGCAAGATAAATTGTAGTGATTTAGACACTTGCACCGTATCCCGGATACGGGTACAATTGTCTAAATTAGGAGATATCGTCATGTCTGTAAGGGAACGCATTAAAAAGTATAAGGCAGTTGGTGGAGCTTCCGATCTCGTAAGGGTAGAGGTTCTCGTTCCTAAGGCAAGCAGGGATGTGATCATCACTGCGGCTAAGGAATGTCGCACGGCTCATAGAGCCGAGAAGAAAAAACTTCTAGATTCTATCAGTGTTGCGACCGAAAGGTATGGCTTGAGAATTCTTGATAACATCGACCTTGAGAAGCTGGATGAGCTTCCCCAAAAAGCACGTATAGTTGCAAATGCTCTGATGGAACGCGGAGATGGGCGAGCTTATGCAATGGGAAGGAAGATTCTTGATCAATTGGGAAATGAGACCTGATGGCACTTACTGAGATTCAAAAGGATGTCATGGTATCTATCGCTAAAAATAGATCTGACACTAGTTATGTCGCTGGTGGGGTGGTGCTGAATATGGATTGGCCACGGATGTCCGACGACATTGATATATTTCACGATACTGATGAGGAAATTGGCGCTACTGCGGATATTGATATTAATCAATTGAGGACTGATGGGTTCAAAGTTTCGATCGATGTCGACATTTATGGGTGTGTCGAAGCAACTATAGAACGTAACGAGGCGCGTACACTCATCCAATGGATGAGTGAAACCCGTACAC
>CAJQOR010000148.1 GCA_905479965.1 uncultured Rhizobiaceae group bacterium
ATTCAACAACGGCCCAGCCGTCAAAATTGTTTGCTGCCATTTTTGAGAACACTGCACCAAAATCAACCTGACCATCGCCAAGGCTACGGAAGCGCCCTGCTCGGTCAACCCAACTTTGATAACCACCATAAACACCTTGGCGGCCTGTTGGATTAAACTCCGCATCTTTAACGTGGAACATTTTGATACGGTCTTTATAGATATCGATGTGATCTAAATAGTCCAAGCACTGCAATACAAAATGCGATGGATCATAAAGCATGTTACAACGCGCATGGTTATTCACGCGCTCTAAGAACATCTCAAATGTTACACCATCGTGCAAATCTTCGCCTGGGTGAATTTCATAACAAATATCAACATCACACTCATCTGCATGGTTTAATATTGGCGTCCAACGTTTCGCCAATTCATCAAAAGCTGCTTCTACCAATCCGGCTGGGCGTTGCGGCCAGGGATATAGATATGGCCATGCAAGAGCGCCAGAGAAAGAAACATGTTGTTTGATATCAAGATTTTTTGATGCGCTTAACGCCATCATCACCTGATGAACAGCCCATTCCTGGCGCGCTTTGGGATCGTTGTGCACATGGGGTGCGGCAAAACCGTCAAAGCCCTGATCATATGCAGGGTGAACAGCAACAAGCTGGCCTTGTAAATGTGTTGATAACTCGGTGACTTCCACACCGTTTTCAGCGGCTATGCCTTTAAATTCATCGCAATAGTCGCGTGAATTTGCAGCTTTTTCCAGATCGATTAATCGCGCATCCCAGCTTGGTACCTGCACACCTTTATAGCCGCATTCAGCTGCCCATTTGGTAATGCTATCCCAGGAATTAAATGGCGCTTCATCACTTGCAAATTGTGCCAAAAAGAGCGCTGGACCTTTTATTGTTTTCATCGATTTTCTCCGGAAAATAGTTGAGAGGGCAATTCGCATTGCCCTCATATTTTGGTTTAATCTACGCCTTAGAATGGAGAATCTGGGAAGTAGAATTGATCTGCATTGCTCTTATCGATCAATGTCGCACCCAAGATATAACGACCAGCAACAGGGCCATTTGACTTAAATGCTGCAACGGTTACGTCCATTGCAGTTGCAAGCATTGCAGGTGGATAAAGCACATCAATTGGCTGAAGCTCATTCCCATCCATGATCGCTTTGATCGTTTCTTTCATGCCAGCACCACCGACAACAAACATACCATCGCCATCACGACCAGCTTGTTTAAGAGCTGCAACAACACCAATTGCGATGTCATCATCTTGCGCCCAAACAGCATCGATATCTGGGAAACGACTTAGGAAATCTTGCATAACTTCAAATCCGTCATCACGGTTCCAGTTTGCATGTTTGTGGTCAAGCACATTAATGCCCGTACCTTCAATCCCAGCCATAAACGCATCAAAACGCTCATTATCAATCGTTGTCGGAATACCGCGAAGGATGACAATGTTATCGCCCGATTTTAGACGACCCTTCATGTATTCAGCTGACACCCGGCCAAGCTCAGGGTTGTTACCTGCAACATAGATATCTTCAATACCTTCTTTAGAAAGGCCACGATCAACAACTGTGATCAAAGCGCCAGATTTTTTCACATTCAAAACAGGATCAGTTAGTGGATCAGATTCAAATGGCAACACAACAAGCGCGTCGATTTGATTAACTGATACCATGTCCTCAAGCGCACTTGCTTGCGAAGCTGGGTCTGGTGAATTGACCAAAATAAGGTCGATATCAGGATACAAAGCTTCAAGGCGTTCCTCAGCCTGCTCAGCGTGCCAGTTCATACCAGCTGCCCAAGCATGCGTTGGTGTCGGATAAGACACCCCAATTTTGATTTTGTCTGCTGCGTTCGCCACACCACCAAATGCCATTGCAGCACCGATTGTTAAGGCAAAAATTGATTTCTTAAACATCATTGTTCCTCCCAACGGGTTTAAATTTGCACGGGTATCGTGCTGTTATTGCTGCGATTAATGCGTTTAACCGCTGTACAATTTCGTAAAAATTAGTTTTTCTTTTTGCTCCATTCGGCGCGTTGCAACCAAACAGCAATAATAATGATCAGGCCCTGCATTGTTCCATTTAAGTAGTTTGAAATGAGGTCTGTAAAGTTCAGGATATTTCCAATTGTCGTTAGGATAAGTGCACCCAAAATTGTGCCACCAATGCGCCCATACCCACCTTTTAAAACCGTACCGCCAATAATCACCGCTGCAATGGCCTCAAGTTCCCAAAGCACACCAGTTGATGCGGATGCAGATCCCAAGCGCGGCACATAAATGATCGTCGCAAGCGCCACACAAAACCCTTGGATGATGTAAGTCATCGTCTTAATCCGGTCGACATTGACTGCAGAATATTTCGCAACGCTTTCGTTTGAACCAATAGCTGTGCAATAGCGACCAAATGCGGTGCGGTTGAGCAAGATCCAGCCCGCAATGGAGACACCTGCAAACACCCACACAGGGATCGGTAAACCTGCAAAGCTATCGTAATAAACCGGACGATAAACATCGCGCAGATCAAAGCTCAAAGATAACGTGCCGCCATCAGCGAAATAAGTCACAAGTGATCGGTAAATCCCCATTGTGCCCAAGGTAACAATAAAGGCTTCAATCTTTCCTTTTGTCGTCAACGCGCCATTTATCCAACCCGCACCAAATCCCAAAATGATGCTACAGCCACATCCAACCAGAACAGTTGCCAAACCAGCGCCAAGCGTATCGATTAATCCATTCATGATAATAATCATCACACCTGAAATCACAGCGGCCATTGAACCAACAGAAAGATCAATGCCACCAGCTGTAATCACAAATGTTGCGCCAACAGCGATAATACCAATGAAGGCCGAACGCGTTAGAAGATTTGTGATGTTACCCTCACCCAAAAATGCAGGATTTAATAAATAACCGATGATACATAAGATCAATAAAGCTAAGGCTGGGCCAATCGCTTTGAAGTCTATCTTCTTCAGAGGACTTTTATCCGTGTCAGTAAGTTCGACCGATGACATCAACTTGCCTCCTTCAGGCCTGCGGCATAGCGCATAATATCATTTTCATTAATTTCACTACCGGACAGAACGCCCATGATGCGACCTTCGCGCATGACATATACGCGGTGGCAAATGCCGATAATTTCTGGCATCTCAGATGAGATAACCACAACTGAAACACCTTCTTTGGCAAGCGCTGCAATGAAATGGTAAATTTGTTGTTTGGTGCCCACATCAATCCCGCGTGTAGGCTCATCAACGATGATAACCTTTGGATCGGTTTCCATCATTTTTGCAAGCAGTAATTTTTGCTGATTACCGCCAGACAGATCACCAACTTTAATCTCAGCATCACGTGTTCTAATATCGAACCTGCGTATGCCGCGGGCCAAAGCATCCTCTTCTGCCTGACCATCCAAAAGCATGCGCTTGATGAATTTTGGCAAGGCAAAAAGGCTCATATTCGGCGTCATCTTTTGCTCGAGTAACAGACCTTTGTTTTTGCGATCCTTTGTGAGATAAGACAGCCCCTTTTCGCGCGCTTGCGCGACGTTCGAAAATAGCACGTTTTCACCTTCAAAAGAGATCAAACCTGCATCGATATGCTGCAAACCACAAATAGCCTCAAACAAATCTGAACGACCAGAACCAACAAGACCAGAGAACCCTAAAATTTCTCCCTTGCGCAATTCGAAATTGACACCGTCCAACTTGTTCGTCGACAAGCCTTCGACTTTCAAAATCAAGTCAGCATCAATATTAACTTCATTCATTGGCGGATAAAGATCGGACAACTCTCGCCCTACCATCATCTGCGCCATATCGTCTAATGTTAGATCTTCGATGTTTTTGGTGCCAATCCACTGACCATCACGTAAAATAGTCACACGATCTGAGATCTCCTTCACTTCGGCTAATTTGTGAGATACGAATATAACCGCAACACCACGCTCTTTTAAGCGTTTAACCTGACGGAAAAACAGTTCTGTTTCAGCTTCGGTCAAAACCGCTGTAGGCTCATCCATAATAAGAACGCGAGCATTGCGGTTCATTGCTTTTGCAATTTCCACCATTTGCTTTTGCGCAATTGATAAATCAGAAATACGAGCCGTTGGCGAAATATCCAAACCAATTTCCGAAAGCTGTTCACGCACTTGGTTGCGCATTGCAGCACGATCAAGGAAAGCCCCTTTTAAAAGCTCGCGACCCAAAAAGATGTTTTCTTCTACTGTCATCTGCTCAGCCAAGTTTAGCTCTTGGTGAAT
>CAJQOR010000149.1 GCA_905479965.1 uncultured Rhizobiaceae group bacterium
AATATCCTCACGGCAATCGCAAAAGGCCACAAGCAAGCAGATATCAAAGAACTGCTGCCATGGAACTACGAAAAATACGTGGGATAGAAACACCGCTTACGGTTATTGTGATAAATGCAGTTCTCATATCCATCTCCAAAATTAAACCCTGTGCTATTCTTACGCGCTATAAATAGTTTTAGATTGTTTTGATGGCCTTGGTGCAACATGTTACGTGCAATATTGCATTAATTGTTGTTGCGCTTTATGCAACAGTTAAAGATCGCTACATATTATCGAGGCACTATGGCAGGACAGATTGAGCGCATAAGGGTGTTTGCAAAAGTTGCGGAACTCAAGAGTTTTGCAGAGGCTGCTCGGCAATTGGGCACAACGCGTTCTATCGCCACGCGATATGTCGGTGAACTTGAGGCGAGCTTAGGTGTGCAGTTGCTCGTGCGTACAACTCGAAAAGTCTCCCTCACCATTGCTGGCCAAATCTATCTCGAACGCACGCAACATTTGCTTGACGAACTATCGCGTGCTGATGAGCTTGTCAGACAGCAGAGTGCAACATTGCAAGGTAAGTTGCGTGTCAGTGCACCATTTTCACTTGGGCGCAGGCTTTTACCAGAAGCATTGGGGCATCTTTTAGGGACATACCCTGATCTTGATATTGATATCGAATTATCAGATGAGTTTATTGATATTGTAGCTGGCGGCTTTGATATGTCTTTGCGTATTTCTGGTCCGCCGTCAGATGTTTCAACAATATGGCGTAAGATAGCCATAGTTCCGCGGGTGATTGTTGCAAGCCCTGAATATCTTAGACGAAGTGGAATTCCAAAACATCCATCAGAGCTTACAGAGCATATGCAATTGGGGTATTCGCATTTTGCCTCTGGGCAAACATTTACTGTCACATCGGATAAAGATGGTTCGGTCGAGCAAATTCCACTTGTGCATCGCTTTATGTGCAATAGCGGTGAACTAAATGCAGAATTGGCCGTACGAGGCCATGGCGTGTTTTCGGTGCCAAAATTCATGATCACCGAATATTTAAAGAAAGTTCAATTGGTTGAAATTCTTACAGACTGGTCACCACCAGAAATATGGCTGACCGCTTATTATCCACCTTATGAGCAGATACCTGCAAAAGTTGAAGCCTTTACCAGTTTTATAGAAGATCTGATCAAGGCCAATCCAGAATGGCTCTCTTAATGAGGCTATGAAACATTGGGGTTTATGGCTGAAATGTGTCAATGAGAGCTACTGAGTAACAAAAAAGATACCATATCAGCTGAAATTTCATTTAATTCGAATTTTAGTTTTTTTCTCTCTTGCCATTTTGGCCTAACTACCCCATGTGTTGTTGTGTAAGGCAAGAATTTACGGTTTCCTGACACTCGATATGCAGATGAACGGATTTAAGTAGACCCAAGCTGCACCAAACCGTCACAATAAAGTGGGCGGACACACTACAGGAGATCGACGGATGGCAACTGGCACCGTTAAATGGTTTAACTCAACTAAAGGCTTCGGCTTCATTCAACCTGATGCAGGCGGTTCTGATGTGTTTGTACACATTTCAGCTGTTGAGCGCGCAGGTCTTTCAGGTCTTGATGAAAACCAAAAAGTTTCATACGAACTTGAAACTGGCCGTAACGGCAAAGAAGCTGCTTCAGATTTGAAAGCTCTTTAATCGTTTCGCTGCATTTTGCAGACAGATTTTTTAAAAGCGGCGTGATCTCGGTCACGCCGCTTTTTTTATGCGGATATTTTATTCAACACTCATGCAAACATATTTGAGCTCAAGGAAGTCATCAATTCCGTATTTGGAACCTTCGCGCCCTAGACCTGACTGTTTAACGCCGCCAAACGGACCCTCTGTTGAAGAAATAAGACCGGTATTAACGCCGACAATTCCATATTCCAGCGCTTCGGTTACTTTCCAAACACGACTAAGATCTTTGGAATAGAAATAACAAGCGAGACCAAACTCGGTATCATTGGCACGTTCAATGACTTCATCATCTGTTTCAAATTTGAACAAGGGTGCAAGTGGCCCAAATGTTTCTTCACGCGTAACTTTCATGTTGTTTGTTACGCCAGTTAAAACAGTTGGCTCGAAGAACAATTCACCCGCATCGCTGCGTTTGCCGCCAGAAATAACCTTGGCGCCTTTGTTTGTCGCGTCAGAAAGATGATCTTCAACTTTCGCCACTCCGTTGGCATTAATAAGTGGGCCAATTTTTGTTTCTTCATTAGCGCCATTGCCAATTGATAGGTCTGCCATCGCATTTGCTAGTTTTTGCGCAAATTCATCATAAACTTTAGATTGAACATAAATTCGGTTTGCACATACACACGTTTGACCCGCATTGCGGAATTTTGAAATCATGCAGCCTTCTATGGCTTTGTCGATGTCAGCATCATTAAACACGATAAATGGAGCATTACCACCAAGTTCAAGAGATAGCTTTTTGATATCGCCGGCACATTGCTGCATTAAGATTGAACCTACGCGCGTTGAACCTGTAAATGTCAATTTGCGAACTTTAGTGTTTTCACAAAGCTCTTTACCCATCTCTGCAGCATCAGAACCCGTGACAATGTTTAACACGCCTTTTGGGATGCCAGCGCGTTCACCAAGAACTGCCATGACTGTTGCAGATAATGGTGTGAGTTCTGCAGGGCGGCCAACAAATGTGCAACCTGATGCAAGGGCAGGGGCAACTTTTCTTGCAATCATCGCATTTGGAAAGTTCCACGGCGTGATGGAACCCACGACGCCGATTGGCTGCTTAAGGACCAAAATACGTT
>CAJQOR010000150.1 GCA_905479965.1 uncultured Rhizobiaceae group bacterium
GGCACACACTGTGCTACCAGAAATCATTTCAAAAGAGCCTCTAGGTCCAGTTGTTCGTCAAGGTGATGATCAGTGGTTCAACATTGTTCGTTGGACACACATTGCGACTTTGAACGCTGAAGAATTCGGCGTTACATCAGCAAATGTTGGTGAAATGATGGGTAGTGAAAACCCAGGTATCAAGCGTTTGCTTGGTGGTGAATTTGGTGACGCAATGGGCATTCCAAATGATTGGGCAGCTCAAATCATCAAAGCAGTTGGTAACTATTCTGAAATGTTCGACCGCAATGTTGGTCCAGAGACTCCATTGGGAATTGCGCGCGGCGTAAACGCTCTTTGGACAGATGGTGGCCTACAATACGGTCCTCCAGTACGCTAATAACTTAGCAATACTTATGCACCCGGTCTTTATGGCCGGGTGTTTTATAAAAAATACAGGGCACGTTTTCACGAAGGGACTTATTCGCTCACGAGCGGATTGGCGTGATAAACGTTAAAAAATAAATCAAAATAACAATTCGCGCTTTTAAGATACGTTCTATCAGTGGAAGAATTGTTGGGGAATCCGCCATGGCGTCTGATGTTGCTGCTAATCAGCAAACCAGTGAAGAGCCGCAGGTCGCGTTATTAAACCGACCCGAAGTTCGCAGCATGCTATTTCAAGCTTTGCTCACTCTCGCAATTATTTATCTAATCTATAGTGGCATAACCAATATGTTCGACGCGCTTGATCGTGCGGGCATTTCATCTGGGTTTGCTTTTTTAAATTCAAGTGCTGGTTTTGCAATTAGCCAATCACTGGTCGAATACAGCCAGGCATCATCGACTTATTTCGATGTTTATGTCGTTGGTGTTTTAAACACACTCATTGTGGCTGTCATCGGTATCGTACTGGCTACTGTTCTTGGCTTTACAGTTGGTGTGGCAAGATTATCTGATAACTGGATTATTGGTCGACTATCAAAAATCTACATCGAGATTTTCCGTAACATCCCACTCTTGCTCCATATCTTCATTTGGTATTTCGGTGTGCTGCGATTATTGCCGCAACCTCGTGATAGTGCTGACTTTGGTTTTATGGGTCTGTTGAATAACCGTGGTTATTTCGCACCAAAACCAATCTGGGGTGAGGGATCATTCATGATCTTCATCGCATTTGTAATTGGCGTTGTTGCAGCCTTTGTCATTGGTAGCTGGGCGAAGAAACGCCAAATGGTAACCGGACAACAATTCCCTACATTCTGGGCAGGTTTGGGTGTAATCATCGGCCTACCATTTATTGTCTTCTTGGCATTGGGTGCACCTCTAACTTGGGATATCCCTGTTGCAGGTGGCTTTAGACCATCTGGTGGTATGACAATGATTCCAGAATTCATGGCACTTCTACTTGCGCTGACAACCTATACCGCAGCCTTTATTGCTGATATTGTTCGTGCGGGTATTCTTGCGGTGAACAAAGGTCAGACTGAAGCTTCACATGCTTTGGGCTTGCGTCAGAATAAAACGCTAAACCTTGTGATTATTCCCCAAGCGATGCGGATCATCATTCCACCGCTCACGTCACAATATTTGAACTTGACCAAAAACTCCTCGCTAGCAGTTGCGATTGCCTATCCTGATCTGACATCCGTGTTTGCAGGTACCGCGCTTAATCAGCAAGGTCAGGCGGTTGAGTTTATTTCGATCACGATGCTGACGTATCTAACGATATCGTTGGTCACATCAATGTTTATGAACTGGTACAATGCCCGCATGGCATTGGTTGAGAGATAGGGAAGGAGCGTATTATGTCTGATAAAAATATTTCCTTCGTCCGCACAGAAATGCTTGAAGAGCAACCGGCACCGTTATCGGCAAAGGGTCCTGTCGCATGGGTTATGAAAAATCTATTCTCATCAATTACAAACACAATCATGACGTTGATTGGTCTTTGGGTTCTCTACAAGCTCATTCCACCGTTCATTTCCTTCGTATTTTTGGAGGGCGTTTGGTCTGGTGCTGATCGTTCAGTTTGCGCAACCGAAGCGCAAGGTGGCTTGCAAGGCAATGAATGGTTCGGCGGTTGCTGGGCTTATGTCGGCGCTTATATGAAGCAATTCATCTATGGCCGTTACCCAAGTGAAGAGCTGTGGCGCGTTAATTTAACGGGTATTTTGTTCTTTGGTTCTTTAATTCCATTGCTGATCCCAAGTGCACCATATAAATCAGCCAATATTCTCTTCACCGTAGTGATTTTCCCTGTCGTAGCGATTGTATTGCTGACAGGTGGTCATCTTGATTTTAATGGCTTCTTGCTTCCTGATAGCTTAATGGCACCATCAATAGCTAAATTTGCTGTCGACTTTGTGATACTTTCGCTCATCATAGCAGGGATCGCAGCCATGATCGCTCGCGGGTCAGATAAGAATCCAATGCCATCTATCGTCGGTGTCTTGTTCTTTATGGCGGCCGTCGCCGTGATCTTCATTATACTAGGTGTGAACTTTGGTCTTGAACATGTGGAAACGCCGATCTGGGGTGGCTTGCTGGTTACGCTCGTCATCGCAGTTACAGGTATCGCAGCTGCGTTACCATTGGGTATTCTGCTTGCATTGGGTCGTCGTTCCGACATGGTCTTTGTGCGGTTGTTCTCAGTGATCTTCATTGAGTTCTGGCGTGGAGTTCCGCTCATCACAGTGCTGTTTATGTCATCGGTTATGCTTCCTTTGTTCCTTCCTGAAGGGGTGGAGTTTGATAAACTGTTGCGTGCGTTGATTGGTGTGGCACTCTTCTCTGCAGCTTATATGGCTGAAGTTGTTCGTGGTGGCCTACAAGCGCTACCTAAAGGACAATTTGAAGGGGCTATGGCACTTGGATTGAACTGGGGGCAAATGATGCGCCTAATCATCCTACCTCAAGCGCTCAAACTGGTTATTCCTGGTATTGTGAATACATTCATTGGTCTGTTTAAAGATACGACACTTGTGTTGATCATTGGTCTGTTTGACTTCTTGGGAACAATCCAGTTGTCATATTCCGATCCGGCCTGGAGTTCACCGGTGCAGAATATCACCGGCTATGCCTTTGCAGCCTTTATCTACTTCTTATTCTGCTATTCCATGTCGAGATATTCGACGTTTATGGAAGACAAGCTGAATACAGGGCATCGATAATATTGAAATTATTCAGAGCCCTTTGGGAGAAGGGCTCTATAAAGCAAATTAACGCTGATTAGCGAAGAATAAGAGAGAGAACAACATGGCTGAAAACGCTAAAATGACAGTATCTGATACCGATGTCGCTATCGAGATTGTTGGTATGAACAAGTGGTATGGTGATTTTCACGTGCTAAAAGACATCAACCTTAAAGTTATGCAAGGCGAGCGTATCGTTATTGCAGGGCCTTCAGGTTCAGGTAAATCAACCATGATCCGATGCATTAACCGATTGGAAGAGCATCAGAAGGGTCAAATCATCGTTGATGGCAATGAACTAACCAACGATTTGAAGAAAATTGATGAAGTGCGCCGCGAAGTTGGCATGGTATTTCAGCACTTTAATCTTTTTCCGCATTTGTCAATTTTGGACAATTGTACACTTGCACCGATCTGGGTTCGCAAGATGCCAAAGAAAGAAGCTGAAGAGATTGCTATGCACTATCTTGAGCGTGTTAAAATTCCTGAGCAAGCGCTTAAATATCCAGGTCAATTGTCTGGTGGTCAGCAACAGCGTGTTGCGATCGCGCGTTCATTGTGCATGAACCCGCGTATCATGCTTTTTGATGAGCCAACATCTGCGCTTGATCCTGAGATGATTAAAGAAG
>CAJQOR010000151.1 GCA_905479965.1 uncultured Rhizobiaceae group bacterium
CCGCCTGACGCATCACATCCAAGATATCCCACAAGCAGTTGCTCTGAACGATCTTACCATCTTTGATCTGATGGATCTCACCATAGCGAATATATGTGGGCTTTCCGGATGCCGGGATGGTGAGCCAATCACTCTCGAAATTCCCGCAATAATGTCCAACGGTTGCGATATAATCCCGCCCCTCGTAGCTACCTCCCATAAAGATAAGGTCTCGTCTTTCAAGATCAGGAAAACTTTGTTTTAACGGCTGCCAGGCCGTTTCATAAATCGCATCAACCCCGACCATTTCATTAAGGGGATACGACCCTCTCCATTCACAGTCTGGTGCAAACAAAGATTTAATAAGACTTGGGGAATCTGTCATCTCAGATTCCGCAAGATCTTGTAATAAATGGTAAAATTTAGATCTAATCGCCTGGTCCAAAACACTTCCAATCATACTTATCCACGTAACTTATAATCAGACTTGCATTCGTATGCAAGTGGTGTTAGTTTTTATGCATACGAATGCAAAATAGCGCATAAAAAGCACTCAACGTTAATGCAATTCGATGGTTTCATTGGGAGATAAAACATGAATAAAATTCTAAAATCTAGTCTGCTTGTTGCAGCATTATTAGGCAGTACGGCAATTGCCCATGCAGACGCGCATGGTGATTGCGGCATTGAAAATGGTGGCCGTGTTTCAATTGTTGGAAACGAATTTCCAGCCATTCAAACTGTTGGAAAAGGCGCAGAAGCCTGTGCGTCTGACAGCGTTGAAGTCAAAACCAACCTCACTGCAGATCACCAGAAGATCAATCTTGCGGGCATGTCCGGCAACCCTGCTGAATACACATCCGCAATCGTTGCAAACTCATCTATCGTAGCCTTGATGAATGATGATGTAATCCGCTCACTTGATGACCTTGTTGCAAAACACGGTTCTGACATTGCAAAAAACCAATTGATCACGATCGGTGGCGAGGTCATGGCTGTTGCATTTATGGCCAACGCTCAACATCTTGTATACCGCGCTGACGTGCTTGAAAAAGCTGGCGTAGACGTTCCAACAACATACGAAGAAATGTTAGCTGCAGCTGAAAAAATACGGTCCATGGGCCTGATGGAAAACCCAGTTGGCGGCGCTTACAAAGCGGGCTGGAACTTGGCGCAAGAGTTTACAAATATGTTTATCGGACATGGTGGTGAGTTCTTCAAAGCAGGATCTGCAGAAGTTACTATCAACAACGAAAAAGGGGTAGCAACCCTTGAGATGCTCAAAGCTCTCACTGTATACATGAACCCAGATTACCTAACCCATGATTCAAACGCGACAAACGCTGAATATCGTGCTGGTAACGTTGCACTAATGAACATGTGGGGCTCACGCGCTGCGACACTCACAGAAGCTGATGGTGTTTCAGATGACGTGAAAGCTGGATTTGCTATTTCCGGGCCAATGACTGTTGCTGGCGGTGATATGCCTGCAACAACGCTTTGGTGGGACGGTTGGACGATTGCAAAAAACATCTCAGATGCTGATGCAGAAGCAACATTTCTTGCTTTGAAAAATGCAATTTCACCTGCGATCCTTGATGATGAAACGACACAGCAAGCTGTTTGGCTCATCGATGGTTACAAGCCAACGGATAAAGCAACAGGCGTGTTTGCAGCTGCACAAGCTGGATCAACACCATATCCAATGTTGCCTTTCCAGGGTCTGTTACATACAGCACTGGGCGCTGAAATTCCTGATTATCTTCAAGGTAAAGAAGACGCTGCAAAAACACTTGCTGATATTGAGGCTGCATACAACGCTGCTGCGAAAGAAAAAGGCTACCTATAAAAGCCTTTATGAAGGGGGCCTGAACTCGGGCCTCCTTCTACAATAACTTTTAATGATATTATTCAGACGGCTCGGCCGCAAATTCTCAATAGTGGTGTCCAGAAAAGCGCGTCACTAAACGGGTGGATTGTGTTTAATCAGCAGCACCTAACGTTGCAAATATTAAGCCTCTCAAGGGGAAGCAAATGAAGCATAAAACTTTTTTTTGGTTTATATTGCCAACGGCGATGGCCATGCTTTTATTCATTGCGATGCCAATTGTATCGGTTGTCACGCAATCCCTTTTCACACCGCATGATCAAGTCTTCAAAGTCGTAGAAAATTGCGGCCCATTTGGGTGTAAAGACGAAACCATCATCGACAATGATGCAATGGCAGATCTTAATGCTGAAAAACCACTGGGAAAGTTCGCAGGTCTATCAATTTATTTCGACCGTGGTCACTTAGCCGTCAGCGAAGTTGCAAATGCATGGACAAGCAGCGACAGCGTGGGTGAATTTTTCTCAACCATAAACAACTTACCGTTTTACCGCGCCATGGGGTTTACGCTAAGCTACACGTTCATCGTCACACCGCTTCTCATCATTTTGGGTTTTATGATCGCAATCGCAGTGAATTCACTTAATGGCGCCATCAAAGGCTTGGTGATTTTCTTCTCGCTGTTACCGATGATCATTAATCCACTCGTAGGCTCACTTATTCTGTTTTGGATGGTGGATGCGCGAGGCGTATTCGGTTCTGGTTTGCAATGGCTATTTGACGATCCAACACTTTCACTTAAAGCATCGACGACCCTCACCTGGGTTATGTTGATGGTCTATGGCGTATGGCATTCTGCACCATTTGCATTTGTTGTGTTCTATGCCGGTCTACAAACCTTGCCACAGGACACATTAGAATCTGCCATGATCGACGGCGCGTCCAGATGGGAGCGCATCCGCTATGTGGTTATCCCCCATATCATGCCGCTGGTTACATTTGTTGCGCTGATACAATTGATGGACAACTTCCGCGTATTTGAACCTATCGTTGGCTTTAATGCAGAGGCACATGCGCAGTCCCTATCTTGGATTATCTTTAACGATCTTGCCGGGGAAACCCGCTTACTCTCATCCGCGTCCACAACGTCTGTTTTAACGATTGTTGGCGTCGCTATCCTCCTCTCACCCGTCCTTGTTCGCACTTGGCGCGACTTTACTAGAAAGGTGTGATCTCATGTCTTCTATCGCAATGCGCAAGACACCAGCCATCAAAATTATGTCCTATGGATTTGTTGCCATATGGCTCGTACTGGCTGCTTTCCCGTTCATTTGGACACTTTGGGGCTCATTTAAAGTCGAGTTGGATTTCTTCTCCATCGCAGATTGGACCGATGCCATCACCGGCACACGTACGCTTGCTGAAACCGGAAGCCCTTTTACTGGCGCAGGGTATGAAGGTGCGTGGGTTCAAGAGGAGTTTTGGAAAGCTGTGATCAACACATTTATCGTGTGCTTCTTCACGGTTATCACCTCTTTGACCATCGGTACGCTTGGGGGATATGCACTGTCACGGTCAACGTTCAAATATGCATTTTGGTTATTGATCGCAGCACTTATTTTCCGCGCGATGCCGCCAATTACGCTCGTATCAGGTTATCTGTTGCCGTTTTTTGAATGGAACCTTTGGGGTATATTGCCAACATCTATCATCGTGCTGGTTGCGATTAATCAACCCTTTACACTTTGGATGCTGCATTCATTTTTTACCAAAATCCCAAAAGATCTCGATGAAAGCGCTATGGTTGATGGCTGCACACGTTTTCAAGCGTTCCGCCATGTCATCATTCCCGTTATGTGGCCTGGCGTCATCACAACAGGTCTGTTCTCATTCTTACTTGCATACAATGATTTTGCGGTGACAGCGATGCTGCTTTCAAAAGAAAATCAGACCATGGTTCCAAAGATTGCAAGCTTTTTGGGCACAACACAAACTGAGGGCAATGTCATGTTCGCAGTTGCGGCTGTGGTCTCTGCAACAGTGCCGATATTCATCCTCGTCATGTTCTTCCAACGTCAAATTGTTAGCGGCCTAACCGCTGGCGCAGTAAAAGGTTAATGATATGGCCAATATTACTTTAAAGAAAGTCAACAAACGTTGGGGAAGCTTCGTCGGTGTTGATGATTTTAATCTTAAGATTGCGGATAAGGAATTTCTTGTTTTGCTTGGGCCTTCTGGCTGCGGCAAAACAACGACCATGCGCATGATCGCAGGCCTTGAAGATGTCACCAAAGGCGAGATCTATATCGGCGATCGCATGGTCAATAATTTAGAACCAAAAGATCGTGATATCGCGATGGTTTTCCAAAGCTACGGTCTGTATCCAAACATGACCGTTTGGGAAAATATCCGGTTTCCGCTTAAAGTTCGCAAGGTCGACCCTGCCCTTCATAAAGAGCGCGTGCAGCGCGCGGTCGATATGGTTGAGTTAAATGACTTCACCCATCGTCGTCCTGCAGAACTATCCGGCGGGCAACGCCAACGGGTTGCACTTGCGCGCGCAATTGTGCGCAAACCACAAGTCTTCTTAATGGATGAACCATTATCGAACTTAGATGCAAAACTACGCGTTTCAACGCGGGCACAGATCAAAAACCTGCATCATGAATTAGCGGTGACGACAATTTACGTAACCCACGATCAGATTGAAGCGATGACCTTGGCTGATCGTGTTGTTGTCATGAACAAAGGCATTGTCCAACAAGTCGGAACACCTGTTGATATATATGACAAACCGCAAAACACATTTGTTGCCAGTTTTATTGGCTCACCCGCAATGAACCTCATTGAAGGTGAGTTAAAAGACGGCATATTCACAACCAATGGCGTAAAAATTTCAGGACTTACGAAAAAGCATAATGGCAAAATTACACTTGGTTACAGAGCCGAAGATGCTGGCATTGCGGAAAAAGGTGGCGCGATCAACGCACCCGTTTATTCAATGGAACTGCTGGGTGATGCCACCATGGTGACAGTGCGCATAAACGGTGTATTGCTTTCGGTTAAAGCCGGCAAAGAATACAGAGCCAATATTGGTGATGATGTTCATTATGCCATTACGCCTGAACTTTGCCATTTATTTAATTTTCAAACCGGCGAACGTATAGAGGCCTAAATGTCGAACGATTTATCTGCACAAGAACATGTTGCAAAAAGTCAAGCAACACTTGCTGCCATCAAAGCGATGGAAGACGCGTTAGCAGCAAATTCCAACTCCATGGAAGACCATTTCCATGAAGGTTTTAGATGGATAGGCAACCAAGGCTGCGGGACGAAAAACAATCTCAAAGAATTTCGCAACAATTGGCAACTGCCATTACGCGCAGCTTTTACGGACCGCGAATATAAAACTGAAAAATTTCTAGCTGATGGTGAATGGGCGTCCTGCTTTGGACATATTGAAGGCACCCATTCAGGTGAATTCATGGGCGTTCCCGCAACCGGCAAACGTGTCAAAATTCCATATATGGATTTTTGGAAAGTCACAGACGGGCGCATTGAAGACAATTGGGTTTCAGTGGATTTTGCCATGGTGCTCGCACAACTAGGTGTCGATGCATTTAATGGCAAAGGCTGGGAAACTTTTGATAATGGCGATACAACGCCGATACACCCTGAATGACGGGCGTAAGAGGAGACGAAAGTGATCAAATATTTAAAGCGTGGTTTGGCTGAAACCGAACGCGCACTGGAAAACGACAAAGTTGAAAAGATCGTAGCTGATGCACTTAAGCAGATAGAAATCGATGGTGACAAAGCAGTGCGATCCATGTCTGAGAACTTTGATAAATATTCGCCTGAAAACTTCAAGTTAAGCCAGGATGAGATTGACGCATTGATCGCCCGCCTAACGCCACGCGAGCTGGACGACATCAAGTTTGCGCAGGAGCAAGTCCGTAATTTTGCGCAAGTGCAGCGCGATTCAATGCTGGACGTTGAAGTTGAAACAATGCCTGGCGTAATTCTGGGTCACAAAAATATCCCCGTTCAGTCTGTTGGCTGTTACGTACCCGGCGGCAAGTTCCCGATGGTGGCATCCGCACATATGTCGGTTGCAACGGCATCCGTTGCGGGCGTACCGCGCATCGTAGCCATGACACCGCCTTTTAATGGTGAGCCAAATCCGGCAGTGATTGCAGCCATGCATTTAGGTGGCGCACATGAGATC
>CAJQOR010000152.1 GCA_905479965.1 uncultured Rhizobiaceae group bacterium
GTCCCGTTTTGTATTCGAGGTCTCCCAAATCAGCTTCCGACAGTTCCTGCGGGTTATAACACTTCACTTCGGCCGTGGTCCGCTTTGGACAGTTTTTCATCAGTCCATGTAGGAGCAAAGTATATTCTTTTACATCCTCGACAAAGCCATAGGATCCGCCATGGATGATTTGCTTTTTGCCTGGAAAGGTTTCAACAAGCCCACCTTCAACGGGTTTTTCGATAAAGCCCGGACCTCTTGGGTTTGTGTCCCCGTTAATCATCTGAACGATTTCAGCTTTATATTCAGTTGGACCATCACAATTTACATAAAACTCAATTTTGTCACCTGGGTGGACACCAAATTTATCAGCGTATCCTGTCAATCTCATCGCACACATCGGTTTACTCCAATCTCTTATTTTCCACGCTCCAAGGCCCAAAATCTGGACATAGCTTCGCCGCAAACACCAAAGGTGCGTTTGAAAAAGCGAACAAACCTGAAACGTTCGTTAGGTTTTAGTTTATGTTACCGGCCAATTATCGCTACGGCGCTTCCAGCCTTCGTGATAATCTTCAGGCATACCAGCACTTGCGGGCAGTTCATCTAAACGCATGAGGAAAATCTCGTGCTGAATTTCCTGCTCACATGTGTAAACTTTTTCGTCAATAAATTCTGGCGGAACACCGCGAATGCCTGACAATCGCGCAATGCGCCATTCTTCCTCAACCTTTGTACAAATGACAATCAATTTGCCAGCAGGATTTTCTCCACGCATTCTTAAAAGCACACGCTTAAGCAACGGGCTCTCATGCACACCACCGCTAATTTCTGTGGTATCGCCCGGTTCTGCACATTTAAGGGTTGAAAATCCGGCCACGCCTTTCATGGAATCCACACAAGCCTTATGCTCCGCTATAAGTTGCTCTCGTTCCGGAGAGCCTTTCGGAGGTATCGTAATCATGTCATTTCTCCTACCTGTTAGTTTTTCTCTTTACTAAAAATCAAACCGTCATATGTCGTTCAACAACCTCATCGGTGAGAGCTGATATGTCTCCACTCTCGACTACCCGGCCATTATCAACCATGACAAATGCATCACCTAAATTGCGGGCAACTTTGATATGTTGTTCGGTTAAAATCAGCGTGATGCCCATTTCCTTGTTGAGCATTTTTAATGTCTCACCAATCTCGGCAACAATATTTGGCTGAATGCCTTCAGTTGGTTCATCTAGAAGCAAAATTTGAGGATCAACTGCCAGTGCCCTTGCAATTGCGAGTTGCTGCTGCTGCCCACCAGATAAAAGCCCAGCGCGCCTGTTCAGATTTTCACGCAAATAAGGAAACAATTCGAGACAGATTTCTGGAATAGATTCAGTCTTTTCTGCGCGGGCAAAAGTCCCCAATAATATATTCTCTCGAACAGTAAATTTACCCAAAATCTGACGACCTTGGGGGATATATCCAATGCCGCGTTTCGCCCGTTCATCAGTACGACTTTGTGTAATTTCCTCTCCCTTTAGAAGAATTGAACCGTCAGTTTTATCGGTTAAACCCATAATCGTACGGACTAGAGTTGTCTTGCCTACGCCATTGCGGCCTAACACACAAACGCAACTCCCCTGTGGAACATTCATAGAAAAGTCTCTTAGGATTTTTGTGCGCCCATAAAAAGATGAAACGTCTTTGATTTCCATCAACATCAGTGATCCTCCGTCCCGAGATACACATCCCTAACGCGTTGATCTTTTTCGATATCTTCGATCGTACCTTGTGCAAGAAGCGAGCCCATATGCATGACGACAACTTCATCGGCGATAGCGCGAACAAAACCCATATCATGCTCGACAACGATAATTGTCTTATCTTTTTTCAAACGATTTAGGATTTCCGCAGTCTTTGCAATCTCCTGCTCTGTCATACCAGCAACCGGCTCGTCGAGCAGCAACAAAGCAGGGTCTTGCATCAAAACCATTCCAATTTCGAGCCACTGTGTTTCACCATGCGATAATGTGCCCGCCTCAGTTTCCAACCTATCAAATAGGCCCACCAATTCAGCCACTTCCATCATACGCTTGTCACTATTCTCCTTTGAAAAGCTGAAAAGATTTTGGATTGCACGTATCTCAAGATTAAAAGCAACTTCCAAATTTTGGGCGACGGTTAGCTCTTTAAAAATCGCAGGGATTTGGAATTTACGGCCAAGCCCGCGCCGCGCTATTTGGTGTTCATCTTCACCCGATATTACTTGCCCTCTAAAGATAACCTCGCCAGAAGTGGGTTTTAGACGTCCAGTAATGAGATCCATTGTTGTGGTTTTTCCTGCACCATTTGGGCCAACCAAGCAACATAAGGTCCCCTCGATCACAGACATGCTAAAGTCATTTATAACCTTGGCTGCATCGAAATTCTTTTGTAGGTTTTTTATCTCAATAACACCGACCATCGCTCTAGTGCTCCTCTTTAAGAGAGGTTAATTCTTCAGGGACATTTGGTTGCTTAGAAAAAAACAATTCGGTTATTTTTCCCATAAACATTTCAAATAAACCTGCCAGCCCGCCGGGTATAAACCGAACAACAATTATGAAG
>CAJQOR010000153.1 GCA_905479965.1 uncultured Rhizobiaceae group bacterium
TATCGACAACAAAACGGGCTTCGCCAAATTCGTTTTTTACCTCTTTTACGATCTGTTTCAGATCGCCGCCGATCATCATTTCGGCCATACTTTTTGAGGTTTCTTGTTTGGGATTGCATTCGCCAACAACTTTACCGCCTCTTAATATGGTCGCCTGATCGCAGAGCTCTTTAATTTCATGCAGTTTGTGTGAAATATATAAAATAGAACATCCGTTATCAGATAGTTTTCTCAATGTTTCAAACAATTGCGCAACTTCTTGCGGGGTAAGAACTGATGTTGGCTCGTCCATGATCAAGAGGCGTGGATTGAGCAATAACCCTCGCACGATTTCAATGCGCTGACGCTCGCCAACACTTAAGGTGCTGACGATACGATGTGGATCAAGTTTGAGCCCATAGACATTCATGACCTCACGAATTTTTTCTTCCAACAGGTTTTGAGAAATTTTTGCATCCATCCCAAGTGCGATGTTCTCCAATACTGTCATGGCTTCAAATAGTGAGAAATGCTGAAAAACCATTCCTACGCCAAGTTGGCGAGCAGCTTTCGGATTTGCAACTTTGATTGCTTCACCTTCCCAACGAATGTCACCTTCATCAGGCTGCATGATTCCATAAATCATCTTCACCAAAGTTGATTTACCCGCACCGTTTTCCCCCAAAAGCGCATGTATTTCGCCGGGCTTGATCGCAAAACTGACGCGGTCATTTGCTAAAACGCCTGGGAATGATTTGGTGATCATATCCAGCTCGATGCGATAATTTGATTTATCTGTCATACATGAACCCCAGCATTAAAAGTTACGCCATAAAGTTTGGCATCAACATGTTTGGCTTTATCTATGTGAATTATGATTTCGGACGCGGCAAGTGCTGCGATGATTTCTGGTCGTTTATCACCAAGCGATTTGCCACTGATGGGTTTTCCGCCAATCGGGCAAGTGAGATTATCCATCCCGTGGGTATGACCATTTTCTTGTTTGTACCAGCTTCTAAACGAGGCACGTTTTGTTTTTGACCCTATCATGCCAATGTAAGCTGCATCACCACGGGAAATAGCCGCGTCTACGATCATAAAATCTAATGCATGATCATGTGTGAGAACCACAAAGGCGCTGTTGGGTTTGGCGGTTTTTACTATGGCCTCCGGTAAGGATGTAAGTTCTGTATCAACGCCAAAAGGTGCGCCAGATAACTCTTCCTCACGGCTATCAATAAGAATGGCTTTATAGGGGAGTAAAGCGCAAGTTGCAGCTAATGCTTTGCCAACATGCCCAGCACCAAAAATGTAAATATGTGGCTGGTTGCCTAATTCCTCTTTGAGGATTTTGCGATATGCGTCACGCTCAGTTGGATCTAGTAACTTTATGGAGATAGAAACATATCCGCCGCAGCATTGTCCAATTTCGGGACCCAATGGAATATCAAGATTGATGATCTCGTCTGATGTTTTTTGAAGTAATGCGCGCGCTTTTTCGATGGCGATACTTTCGAGTTGTCCGCCGCCAATGGTTCTGAAAATAGATGTTTGTTTGACCAACATCCATGCATCAAGATTACGCGGGGTCGACCCTTTAATGCTGGTAATTTCAATTCCAGCGACGGGGGCATCATCTGCGAGAAATTTTCCAATGTCATGGCGATCTAAATACAAATTACACGCCCTTCATTTTTTCAACACCAAGCAATATGCGCTCAGGTGTTGCTGGTGCATCAAGTTGCGGGCAGGTTTTATAATCTTGTTCAGATGCAACAGCCATAGACAGAGCTTCAAGCACAGAGTTTGCGAGCATAAATGGTGGTTCACCGACAGCTTTTGATCTGCGGATCGTCATCTCCCGGTTTTCGGACCAATCGGCAAGCGATACGTTGAAAATACGCGGGCGATCAGATGCTAACGGGATTTTATAAGTTGATGGCGCGTGCGTTCTTAATCGACCCGCATCATCCCACCAAAGCTCTTCGGTGGTGAGCCATCCCATACCTTGAACAAATCCACCTTCAATTTGTCCAATATCGATGGCAGGGTTTAGTGACTTGCCAACATCGTGAAGAATATCTGCGCGATCGATTTGATATTCGCCAGTGAGCGTATCAATGCTCACTTCAGTAACCGATGCACCATAGGCAAAATAATAAAACGGGCGACCTTTCCCAGCTTCGCGATCCCAGTGAATATCAGGTGTTTTATAAAAACCTGCAGCTGATAATTGAACGCGCGCCATATAGGCTGAATTGATGAATTCATTAAAGCAGATTTTCTCATCGCCGATCTGAACATGATTTGCAACGAATGCAACTTTGTTTTCAGCTACATTATGTGTTTGGCAAGCAAATTTAATCAATCGATCTTTAATCTGCTGAGCGGCATTGGCGGCTGCCATTCCGTTTAAGTCAGAACCTGACGATGCTGCAGTCGCTGACGTGTTTGGTACTTTGCCAGTATTGGTCGCTGTGATTTTAATGCGGCCTAAATCGACTTGGAATTCATCGGCTAAAACCTGCGCAACTTTTGTGTTTAAGCCTTGCCCCATCTCAGTGCCACCGTGGTTGAGATGTATTGAACCATCGTTATAGATATGAACAAGAGCACCCGCTTGGTTGTACCAGGTTGCGGTAAACGAGATGCCAAATTTTACCGGGGTTAAGGCGATACCTTTGCGAATAATACCTTTTGCTTGGTTAAATTCGAGTATGGCTTTTCGCCTGTTTTGGTAATCGCTTGAAGTTTCTAATTGATCGACAATTTTGCCAACAATGTTGTCATTAATCTCTTGATGATAAGGGGTGATATTGCGCGATGTGTCGCCATAGAAATTGGCTTTTCTAATGTCGAGTGGATCTTTTCCGAGGGCATAGGCGATTTCTTCAATGACCCGTTCGCCACCAAGCATGCCTTGTGGTCCGCCAAATCCTCTAAATGCTGTGTTGGACACGGTGTTGGTTTTGTAGGGCTTGGATTTTAAAATAACGTCAGGATAGTAATAACAGTTGTCGGCATGAAACAGAGCACGATCTGTCACTGGACCTGAAAGATCAGCTGAGTTTCCACAACGCGCTGCAAATGTTGCATCCAGTGCGGTGATCTTACCGTCATTACCAAAACCAACATCATAATCGACTAAAAAATCGTGTCGCTTTCCCGTTGCGATCATATCATCATCACGGTCAGGACGAATTTTAACGGCTTGATTATATTTTTTAGCGGCTAGCGCAGCGACCGCAGCAAACAGATTTGATTGGGTTTCCTTGCCACCAAACCCGCCGCCCATACGGCGTACATTTACAGTGATGGCATGGGAGGGAATGTTTAAAACATGCCCCACCATGTGTTGAACTTCGCTTGGGTGCTGGGTGGAGGAATAAACTAAAACATCATCATCTTCACCTGGAACTGCCATTGCGATATGACCTTCTAAATAGAAGTGATCCTGGCCACCAATTCGCATGTTCCCTTGCAAACGATTTGCAGATTGTTCTAACCCTTTTGCAGCATCACCTCTTTTTAAAGTTAAAGGTTCTGTGACAAGCGGATAGTCTTGTGAAATAGCTTCCGCGACATCGATGATATGATCTTTGGTTTGATATTCAATCTTTGCAAGCTTTGCAGCTGTGCGAGCACCAGCACGCGTTTTGGCAACAACGGCGAAGATTGGCTGCCCATGAAATTCAATGTCTTGCGCAAAGACTGGGTCATCCTTTTTGCCGGTGGGGCTGATGTCATTGTGACCATTGATATCATCTGCGGTTAAAACTCCGATGACATCGTCCATCGCTTCAATCGCGCTGAAATCCATCGACGTGATCGTGCCACATGCGATCTCAGACAAGCCGAAATAAGCGTGCAGCAAACCTGTTGGTTCATTGATGTCATCGATGTATTCGGCAGTGCCGGATACATGTTTGTGGGCAGAATCATGTTTTTGATCTTGGTGCACGCCACCTTTAATTATTGCTGCATCTACGCTCATGATACCGCCTCAACAATAGCATCTCGATCAAGTTGCGCTGCAGATCTGCCCTCAGTCATTTCAATGTAAAAACGCTCAAGAATATTTTTCGCTGTCAATGCTCGGTATTCTTTAGATGCACGCCAATCGCTTAAAGGAGAGAAATCTGCGTCAATACCTGATTTGGCTTTGCGGACGGCCGCCAGAGACCAGTCTTGATCCTCTAGCATTTTCTCTGTTTGTGATGCGCGCATCGGTATACCCGCCATGCCGCCAAATGCGATATTGACGTTTATCATCACACCGTTTTCGACATTCATTTTGATCGCACAACATATGGCTGAAATATCTTCGTCACGTCGTTTTGAAATTTTATAAACAGCAAACATATCTTTTGGTTTTAGATAGGGAATAAAGATTTCCTCGACGAAATCACCCGCCATGCGATCTTGTTTGCCATATTCTAAATAGAAGTCCTTGAGCGGGATTGTCCGCTGATTATCAGCGGAGCTTAATGTGACGATCGCATCAAGCGCTATCAACGCTGGAGGAGTATCCCCGATAGGTGAGCCATTTGCGATGTTGCCACCAACTGTGCCCATATTGCGCACTTGCTCGCCCCCAATTCTATTCCAGAAATTTTCCATGTGTGGGAAGTATTTTGAAATAGTCGATTGCATATCTGTGTAAGATACACATGCCCCAATGTGGAGGCCATCTGGTGCTGCATCAATGTGGTGAAGTTCACTTAAATGATTGATGAAA
>CAJQOR010000154.1 GCA_905479965.1 uncultured Rhizobiaceae group bacterium
ATTGGCATTAATACGACTTTTGAATTTTTCGCCGAGCCAATTTCTGCCAAAGCTTCCGTATATTTTTGCGCAACGAAGTAGTTGATGGCTTGCATGTTACCTTCAGAAATCGCGGTCGATACCATTGTGGTTGCTTTCGCTTCCGCTTCAGCTAATCGTTCCCGCGCTTCCGCGTCACGGAAAGCTGCATCGCGACGACCTTCTGCTTGCAATACGGCTGCTTGTTTTTCACCTTCGGCACGCAGAATTTGTGAGTTTCTTGTACCTTCAGCTTCAAGGATTTCAGCACGTTTTTCACGCTCAGCTTTCATCTGACGACCCATGGATTCAATCAAATCACGTGGCGGTGCAATGTCTTTAATTTCAACGCGGGTGATCTTAATACCCCATGGGGCAGCAGCTTCATCGACAACTTTCAACAAGCGTTCGTTGATGGCATCACGGTTTGACAAAAGATCATCCAGATCCATGGACCCCATGACCGAACGAATATTTGTCATTGCTAAGTTAATCAACGCGTTTTCAAGATTGTTGACTTGATATGCGGCTTCAGCGGCATTTAAAACTTGGTAAAATGCAACCGCGTCAGCGGCAACAGATGCGTTATCTCGTGTGATAACTTCTTGGGTTGGGATGTCTAAGACCTGCTCCATCATATTCATTTTCGCGCCAATGCGATCAACAAATGGGATGATTATTCTCAAGCCAGGCAACAAAGTCCTCGTGTAGCGACCAAAGCGTTCGACCGTATAGGTAAACCCTTGCGGCACAGTCTTAACACTGGATGCTAAAAAGATGATCGCCACAAATACGATCACAATGACTGTAATATCCAAACCTTCGATCAACACGATGATAACTCCCAAAATTTATAAATTCTCTTATAAGATAGGAGTTTAACATCAGTATTACAAGCGTTTGGATCAGATGATCAACGCCTATTTAACCTGTATAGCGGGGGTTAAAGCCACCCGCCAAGTTCACGCTTAACAGCAGATTCGATCACGGTCATGCCTTCATCGCTATCGTTAAGACATGGGATATGCGAGAAGTTCTCACCGCCATGCTCGTGGAAAATCTCCTGTGCTTCTTCACCCATTTCTTCAAGGGTTTCAAGACAGTCAGATACAAAGCCTGGGTTCAAAATGGCAATATTTTTTGTGCCGGATTTTGCAAGCTCTTCAACAGTTACGTCTGTGTATGGTTGTAACCATTCTTCCGGTCCAAAACGCGATTGGAATGTCGTCATCAAACGACCTTCTTCCCAACCCAATCGATCATTTAACAATCGGGAGGTTTTATAACAATGGCAATGATAAGGGTCACCTTTTTTAAAGTATGACTGGGGAATGCCATGATAAGATGCAATGACTTTTTCAGGTTCAAAATCAAGACTTGCAAGATGTTTTTCAATTGAGGTTGCGAGGGCTTCGATATAAACAGGATCATCGTGATAAGCTGGAACGGTGCGGATCGCAGGCTGCCAGCGCATATCGAGCAACGTTTTAAACGTTTTGTCGTTCACTGTCGCAGTAGTTGCTGCAGCATATTGCGGATAAAGCGGGAAAATCACAATTCTATCGCAGCCAGCGTTTTTTAATCCAAGCAATTTATCTGGGATTGAAGGTTGACCATAACGCATCGCCCAATCGACCATGACATGCGCGTGAGACGCCATCATTTCAGCTAATTTATCGGACTGGTTACGGGTGTAGGTGCGCAAATAACTTTCATCTAAATCATTGTTCCATATTGACTTATAAGCCTCGCCAACTTTTTGTGGGCGCTTGTTTAAAACAATGCCAAATAAGATTGGGTACCAAAGAGCTTTTGGCCACTCGATGACGCGAGCATCTGTTAGAAATTCTTTTAAATAACGCCGCATTGATGTGTAATCGGTTCCATCGGGCGTTCCTAGATTGACGAGCAAAACGCCGACTTTTCCGACTTTCACAGGAGGGTGTTCTTGAGGCAATTTCATGGGAACTGGTGTAAATTTCATAGATAGGCAACCGTTTATTTAATGCATTTAAATCTATATACGCTCTAAATTGCAAAATGGTCCAAAAAAATCTGAAGTTTTATGTGCGACAATTTATTTATTTGCACAAAGAAGAAGGCCCCAAGCGATGCTCAGGGCCTTGTTGAAGTAATTTATCAGTTAAATAACATCTATTTAGCTGAGATGCGTCCATCGGTGAACGGTTTGTAAGGTTGGTTTTCGGCTAAGTATTCAGCCACTACGTCCGCCAAATCAGGGCCATAGTCATAAGCATTCATGCCACCAGATTTGAAGATTTTGTAGCCATCGCCTCCACTGCGCATGTAGTTGTTAGATACAACGCCATATGTTGCGCCTGTATCAATTGGTGAGGCATTGCCATCAGCATCGACCACCATCACATCACTGATACGCTCGCCAGCTGGTTTTGAACCATCAAATGTATATTTGATGCCTGCAACTTGTGGGAAACGACCTTTAACTTCTTCGACCTGGCTCACACCATTTTCCAAAGCTGCGACGACATCAGCACCTTTAAGTTCAAATGTAGAAAGTGTGTTTTGGAATGGAAGAACTGTTAACACTTCACCCATTGTGATTTCGCCTGAATCGATTGATGCACGCAGACCACCACCATTTTGGATGGCGATTGAAACACCCTGATCACGTACGCGATCGAGCATCGCGTCGGCGACTAGATTACCCATTTGGCATTCTTGTGTACGGCAGAAACTCCGATCACCTTCGATTGCACTATCTGAGCTCGCAACAATACGGTTTTTCATTTCATCAATTGGGCCAGCAAGCTCTGCAACACGAGCAACGATTTCTGCGTCCTCAGCAACAGATGCATCGAGGAGAATTGTATCGCCGGTTGCGGATTTAACATTTCCGTCATCATCGAAATCGACTTTGAGATGACCAACATATTTTGAATATGCATAAGCTTGAACAACAGGAACATCACCCACCATAGTTGGGTATGCCATCGCGCCTTCAACTGTGTTTGACATTAGGGTATGGGAGTGACCACCAACAACAACATCAATACCCTCAACGGCTGCTGCGATTTCTAAATCTTTTGCCAAACCCACATGGTTTAATGCGATGATGATATCAACACCTTCAGCTTCAAGAGCTGCGACATCTGCCTGTAAGCTTTCAATTTCATCGGTGAAAATGACAGCATCTGATGGCGATGATGTTTCAACAGTGTCTGACGCAAGTGCAGAAATGATACCAATTTTTTTGCCGCCAACTTCCAAAACAGTGTGATTTTCCACTTTGCCTTTCAGGATGTTTGACTGGCTGACATCAATATTGCCAGCAATGATTGGGAATGAAACTGCA
>CAJQOR010000155.1 GCA_905479965.1 uncultured Rhizobiaceae group bacterium
GTCATCACGACAGCGCCAGCTACAACTGCGGTCGCAAAAAGCATCGAAAGGTGTAGCGCGCTAAATCTTCGTTTTGGCTGCTGCCAAGTAGTACTGTCTGAATCAGACCATAATTCATTATTCGTCATTTCAACATCAAACCCCGCGCTGACTTGCCTCATTGTTGCACAAGTTCTTAAACGTTAGATTAACGCATAATGTCAAAATTCATCAGATTTTGCCCCATTTTGGAACAAATAGAGCTACACTACATCGATAAGATGCGGAATTAACGGCTCATCGGCCGGCGGCATGTCATAATCCCTCAAATTGCGAGATTTAACCCATTTGAGGGCCTGCCCTTCTTTTGGCTGAGGCACACCCCAATATCGACGGCAGATATAAAGCGGCATAAGAAGGTGAAACTTATCATACGAATAGGAGGCAAAAGTAAGCGGCGCTAAACACGTTTCTTTTGTTTCAATGCCTAATTCTTCGTTCAATTCACGAATGAGGGCTTGCTCTGGGGTTTCCCCCTCCTCAACTTTACCACCGGGAAATTCCCACATGCCTGCAAGTGATTTACCCTCAGGACGTTGAGCAATTAAAATTCTGCCATCTGTGTCGATTAATGCACATGCAGCAACCAGAACAATCGGTTTATTGTTTTCTAAACTCATAGTTCGTGCTCAGGCTGCTTGCGGTAAGAATAACGGTAAACTTCTTCAAAGCCTAGATTTTCATATAACGCGATAGCACCACGATTTTGCTTTTCGACCTGCAGCCATATTTTTTGCGCGCCATTATAACGCGCCCAAAGGAACGCAGATTTCAAGATATTTCGCGCATGGCCTTGGCGTCGGCAATCAGCTCTTGTTCCCAAGTCAAGCAAACCGGCAAATTCTGTATCATGAACACATAAAACAGTTGAAACAGCACCAATATCTTTATCTTCCAACACAAATAATGCATTTTTCTGTTGAATTGAACTGATCACTTCACTAAGGCCAGCTTTAAACAAACCATCGCGACCCTGGACATCAATCACAGCATCAACAAACCAGCCAATATCTTTAACTGGCAGCATATCAACAGCATCGTCCAAATTCATCGCCGTTAAATCAGCCATTAAGACAATTGAATCATCAAAACGGATCCAACCTCGCGCATCAAGGTAACTATCAAGCTGCGGCGGTGCCAAGGGTGACTGACGAAACACAAGCGGTCGATTGTAAGCTTTAAACCTGCGTGCTGCGCTTTCAATGCGCTTTTCAATATCCATATGGTCGGACGGGTCTAGCGGATTAACCGAGTTAATGCGTTTTGAAGGATGGCCAGCCGTCTGGCGAATTTGCCAGCTACCATCATAATGCACAGATGCAGCCGGCCATGCGCGAAATGCCATAGCCTCCAAACGTCTTACAATGGCAAGATCATTTACCAACTTATCCACCCAATACCCATGCTACGAACGATAATCTCCATTAATGGCAACATATTGTTTGGTCAAATCACATGTCCAAACGCGCGCATGACCATTACCCAAACTTAAATCGACTTTGAGAAAAATCTCATCGCCTTTCATCGCAAGCGATGCTTCTTCTTCTGAATATTCAGGATCGCGCTCACCATTAACAGCGACACGAACATCGCCGAACCAAATTGCGATTTTATCCCGATCAGCTTCTTCACCGGCTTTACCAATGGCCATGACCACACGGCCCCAATTTGCATCTTCGCCAGCAATGGCAGTTTTCACCAATGGAGAATTTGCAATCGATAAGGCTATTTTCTTTGCGGACGCGTCGGAAACTGCTCCAGTCACGTCAATTTGAACATGTTTTGATGCACCCTCGCCATCACGAACAATTTGCATCGATAAATCATGCATTACCTCATCAAGTGCCTGTGAAAAAGATGCAATACGAGGGTCACTCAAAGATGAAATTACCTCACCCCTTCTACCAGTCGCAAACAGCAAAACAGTATCAGATGTTGATGTATCACTATCAACTGTGATCGCATTAAAACTGGTTTCTGTGTGTTGTGACAACAAGGCCTGTAATACACCCGGCGCGATATTTGCATCGGTGACAATGAAGGACAACATTGTCGCCATATCTGGCATAATCATGCCGGAACCTTTGGCTATCCCGTTAATTAAAATATCGCTATCTTCAACCGCTCTAGTTGCAAGCTTTGGATAGGTATCTGTGGTCATAATTGCACTGGCTGCATTGTGCCAATTATCACCCGAGCAATCTTGTACTAACCCTTGCATGACACCATCAAACTTATTGGCATCCAATGGCTCTCCAATCACACCAGTTGAAGCAAGATAAACCTCATTAGAGTTGCAGCCCACAGCACTTGCCGCCAATTGAGCGGTTTGATCGGTCGCCCTCGCACCCTTCACACCAGTGAATGCATTTGCATTTCCGGAGTTAACTACAAGTGCTTTCGCAATTCCGTTTGTAAGTATATTCTTACAGTGATCAACAGGTGCAGAGGCGCATTTTGACTTGGTAAATACGCCAGCGACCGACGTTCCCTCATCAAAAACCATGAGCAAAAC
>CAJQOR010000156.1 GCA_905479965.1 uncultured Rhizobiaceae group bacterium
CAATATGGAAGTTGCGGTAGCTGATATTGAGACCGCCGTTGATGGGGTTAACAATCTACCTGACTCTGTGGATAGCCCGACGGTAAAACAATCCAAATGGTTTGACAGGGTAGCCCGACTTTTGCTGGTCGGTGATGTGCCGGAAGCAGCGCTTAGAATTTACGCGAAAAAAATTCGCGATGACCTTTTAGACCGCGGCATTGATAAAGTTTCTTTTTCAGGTCTGCGTGATGAGGAATTGCTGGTTAATGTCAATGAATTAGAATTACGCCGTCTGGGACTGACCATCGAAGAGGTATCGGCCGCCATAAAAGCAAACAGTCAAGACCTGCCATCGGGACAAATTGAGGGTGAGGTTGAAAAACAAATTCGGCTGCTCTCAGATGCGCGTTCAGCAAAGGCCATCAAGGGTATTGAAGTTCGCAGTTTCTCAACGGGCGAGAAAATTCGTGTGGGCGATATAGCTGAAGTGAAATCAGTTTTTTCAGACGATGACCCCGCAGGGTTTTCAAAAGGGCGCAATGCCATTCGCTTGACCGTTCAGCGCGCGGCAACTGCCGACACGTTGGAGACCGCCAAACTCTTGGACGGTTATCTTGCTGAGGTCAAAGGCAGTTTGCCAGCTGGCTTGGAGCTAATTCGCTATGATGCGCGTGCAGATTATCTGATTGATAGGATATCACTGCTGGTCAACAACGGTTTGACGGGTCTTATTATTGTTGTGCTGGTTTTATTTATATTTTTAAACGCGCGTCTCGCCTTTTGGGTTGCTATGGGCATTCCTGTTGCCATGTTGACGACCATTGGGTTTTTATATTTGATGGGGGAGACCATCAATATGATGTCGCTCTTTGCGTTGATTATGATGCTGGGGGTTATTGTTGATGATGCCATTGTGGTGGGCGAACATACCAATACGCGTCTTGAAATGGGTGATGATAACATTTCAGCTGCAGAAAATGGTGTGGGCATGATGATGACGCCTGTGATGGCGGCAATGCTGACAACACTTGCTGCTTTTAGCCCTATTTTGCTGATCAATGATACTATCGGGCAAATCATGGGTGTGCTACCGTATGTCGTCATAGCGGTTCTCATCGCCAGCTTGGTTGAGTGTTTCTTTATTCTTCCTGGCCATTTGGCGCATTCTTTAAGACCCAACAATTCTAAACGCTGGTCCTATTGGCGACAGTTTTTTATCGCCTTGATATTTACGCTGTCAGCTGCGTCCATATTAAACCGTTTGAGCATGACTTTCAGCGGTGGTGAAAACACATCCCCGCTTGCATGGATATTCGATCAATCGATCTATGTGCGTGCGGCAATTTCTGCCCTGGTTGCTATTTGTTTAGCGACAATCGTGGAATATATTTATCTCAAGCTTTTAAGACCGGTCATCTTGATTATGATTTTGAGTTTGATATTTATTATTGGCTCCAACATCTTTCATCTTTCCACCAACCCATCGGTGGAAATTGAAGGAACGCGCGCTTTTATTGGCGCTTTAATCTCATTGCCGCCAATGAAATACATCATAGGTTCGCTGATTGCTGCCAGCCTCATAGCATTGTTTACGGAGATCAGAGTTTGGCGATCATCATTGAAAATGACCGCTGAGGAAAGAGCTGCATTACAAGATCAAGAGGGCTGGTTCCGTCGCAACTTTGATCAGGCTTTTGGTTGGTTCCGCGACAATCCAGTTCATTTCTTAGTGAAACTTTCTTACAATTGGCGATATGTCACAATCGCGTTTTCACTAGGTCTCATCATGGTGCTTGCGGTTGGCCTTATTCGCAGTGGTAAAGTCGAATTCGTGTTCTTCCCATCACCTGAAGCCGAGAACATCACAGGGATTGTGGTGTTTAATGCAGGCCTACCAGAAGAGGCTGCAAAACAGGCTATTCTCGCCTATGAAAATACGCTTCATGACATTGATGACAAACTGACCGACGAAAATGAAGAGTTTGTCAGTGCGATTTTTACCACCTATGGTGCATCCAATCGAAATGGCGCTGTTCAAGCGCGTATTCAAGTTCAACTCACGGCATCCGAGTTTAGATCTGTGCGTACAAACGACATCGTCAGCGCATGGCGTAGTGGCGTACCTCGCATTGCCGGTGTTACGCGGTTCTCTATTTCTCAATCACGAGGAGGGCCTCCAGGCCGTGATATTGAAGTGCGGTTACAAGGTGATAGCTCAGAGCAGCTCAAAGCCGCTGCAAACGATGTAACGGAGCTCGTTTCTACAATTACAGGCGTTTCTGGCGTCGAAGACAACTTGCCTTACGGCAAGCCAGAGCTTGTGATGGAACTAACCCCGTTTGGTTCAGCACTCGGCTTTACGATCGATGATGTTGGACGCCAAATCCGCGATTCGTTTGAAGGCAGTATCCCATTTAGATTTGCCCGCGGCGATGATGAGGTGACTGTTCGTGTCAATGCGGTTCAGCGCGAAGATGGGATGGCTGCGTTACGCAATCTCACGGTTAAAAGTAATTCAGGCGAATTTGTCCCACTCACTGAGATTGTGACATTAAGCGAACGACAAGGATTTGCCTCGATCCGCCGGCGCGACGGTAAAACAACCATCTCTGTGTCTGGTGATATTGACGATGAAGTTTCAACAACAGACAAAGTAACTGAGACGTTAATTGCCGGAGGTGAACTCGCAGCAATTACGGCTAAACATGACGTTACATTTAGTTTTGGTGGGCGAACTGAAGAGCAACGAAATGCATTTGCTGATCTGCAACTTGGCGCGATTATCGCGGTTGCGGTCATCTATATCATTCTAGCATGGTTCTTCGGTAGTTATTGGAGCCCTATTGCTGTGATGCTTATCATTCCATTTGGTATCGTTGGTGCTGTGTTTGGTCACTGGCTTATGGGCTTTAAATTGACGATCCTATCATTCATTGGTCTCTTAGGATTATCAGGAATTCTGGTCAATGATTCCATCATTTTGGTTGCACGACTGAATGAACGCATCAAACAAGGTAATGATTTTGCCCAAGCGGCAATAGGTGCAAGCCTCGATCGATTACGTGCTGTGATGCTCACGTCGCTTACAACAATTGGTGGATTGTTACCGCTCTTGTTTGAGACCAGTCGACAGGCACAATTCTTGTTGCCGATGGCCATCACCATTGTGTTTGGTTTGGCCCTATCGACGTTCTTGGTGTTGTTCTTGGTGCCAGCGCTTGTTGGAGTTGGCAATGATATTCGCCGCAGCCTCGTTGCTGTGTTTGGGCAAATGCGAGAACGACGAAACACGCCCTCAAAT
>CAJQOR010000157.1 GCA_905479965.1 uncultured Rhizobiaceae group bacterium
CTGGCAATCATGCCCAAGGTCTGGCATTTGCTTGCAAACATTTTGGCATGCGTGGCGTTATTTTTATGCCTGTGACAACCCCTGAGCAAAAGATCAACAAAACCCAGATTTTCGGTGGAGGGCAGGTCGAAATCATGTTGGTTGGTGATTATTTCGATGACACATTACAAGCTGCGCAAGATTTTTGTCGACGTGAAGGTGCACGGTTTTTACCACCCTATGATGATCATGATGTGATTGAAGGTCAGGCGACAGTTGGTGCAGAAATTATAACACAACTCCAAGGTAATGCGCCCGATATGATTGTGGTGCCCGTAGGTGGTGGTGGTCTTTCCGCAGGGCTGGTGAGTTATTTAGGGCATTCGGATATGGATGTCGCCTTTAGGTTCACAGAACCTTCTGGTGGTCGGAGTTTACATTCCGCCCTTCAAGCAGGGCAATTGGTCACGCTTACTCATGTTGATAATTTTGTCGATGGTGCCGCTGTTGCACGAATTGGCGATAAGAACTTTGAGATTTTAAAAGACATTTCCGCCGGTCACGTACTAGGAATTGATGAGAAACGCCTTTGCTCAACAATTGTTGAAATGCTGAATATCGAAGGCATCGTGCTTGAGCCTGCAGGTGCGTTAACCGTGGATGCATTGCGCGATCTTAAAGACGAGATCAAAGGTAAAAAGATCGTCTGCGTGACATCTGGCGGTAATTTTGATTTCGAGCGATTGCCGGATGTCAAAGAGCGAGCGATGCGCTATGAGGGGCGTAAGAAATACTTCATTCTTCGCTTGCCGCAGCGTCCCGGCGCATTGAAAGATTTTCTAAACTTACTTGGGCCGGATGATGACATTGCTCGATTTGAATATCTAAAGAAATCTGCGCGCAATTTCGGTGCGGTTCTTATTGGTATTGAGACCAAAAACCCAGATGGATTTCCATCCCTTTTCGCGCGACTCAACGATAATGGATTTTCATTTCAAGATATCACCGATAACGATATGTTATCTGAAATTTTAGTGTAGGCGCTATGGAAATTCGGCAAGCTAAACCTACTGATTTAGATGCACTGATTGATGTCATCAATCGGGCCTATGAAATTTATAAGATTGAATTGCCTGATCTGCCGGATGTATCTTTTGGTGTGGAAGAAGAGATTGCAAAAGGCAATGTTTGGGTTGTCGATCAAAACGGCGTTATGGGCGGCGTGTTTTTAGCTTTTGCCGCAAAAGGAGCGGTCTTAACCAATATCGCGGTTGATCCGCTGCATGCAGGCCAGGGTTTTGGCAAAGCATTAATCAGACACGCTGAAAATGAATGCCGAAAACGCAACATTTACAAGTTAAAGCTCGCAACACATGCTAAAATGCCAGAAAATATCGCACTTTATACGCATTTAGGTTGGATGGAGACCCGCCGTGAGGGCAACAAAGTCTTTATGCGTAAAACGCTTTAGCTTAGCGTTTAATCATATTCCATGTCATAGACTAAGATCCCATCCGCACCGTCTTGGCTGGCAGCACCAAGCTTTGCACCCACGGCTTTATGTTCAGGGGCATCGAGATAAATATCGCGAGATTCTGGTGTATCGAAATCAATAATAAATCCGTCAGAAAACCCTTTGTCCATGCCAATCTCAGGGCTCGAATTCGCCTTTGCATCAAATTTGACAATGCCGGGTAATATTGCACCAAGCGCTTTAAGCTCGCTATAAAGCGCTTGCTTTTCAGTGCCGCTAATTTCTGCCTTATATTTTAAAAATACGCAGTGTCTAATCATGACGTTTTATCTCCAACGCCAAGAACGTTTTATCACGTTCCGGCGATCCTTGTGATACGGGTTGCAATGGGCCAGCGAATTTTGTGAGTTTGATCATCCGGCCATGTCGATGCTAACTCCGCTGCATAAGCATCAAAAAGTGCGCGTTCGCCGGCTTCTTCAGCTTTTCGTTTGGCTGGCCAAGTCTCGATATAATCTAAAAATTGCCCCGTACCACAGCCGATATCAACTGCGTGGGATTTTTGTGCGCATAAATTGCCGAGTTCAACAGCGAGGCTGTTTGGGTATGTGGGGCGTGAATGCGCATAATTTGCTCCGCCGTGTTCAAAGTGTTTATTATTCGCCATATATTACCTGTTTCATACCTGCCACTGCAATAAAATGCTTAGGATAAACTTGCAAGCAAAGTGTTGATGAGTTCAGGGATTGATATGTTGTTATGGGTAACATAATTAGGCATATAAGAATCGTTTAAAGGACCAAAACTCATGCTTGATAATTTCGCAAACTACCCAAGTCTTAAAGATAAAACTGTCATCGTTACAGGTGGCTCGCAAGGCATTGGCATGGAAATGGTCAAAGCATTTGCACAACAGGGCTCCAAGATTGGAATTGTTGATTTAGATAACAGTAAATTTTCACAGCATATTGTAGAAGAAATTGTAAACAACACGTTACTAGATGTGCAAGTGACTACTGAAAATCAAGGACGATCAATGGTGGAAGAAAGACAAATAGAAGGACTATTTGTTATTAAAG
>CAJQOR010000158.1 GCA_905479965.1 uncultured Rhizobiaceae group bacterium
CTCATCGGCTAGCGCTTCAATATCAGCACGTTGGAGCGGGATTAATATATCACCTTTGGCATCCACGCGCTCTTTTAAGGTATAGCGCATTTGCCTTGGCAAGAGCGGCTCTGGCAATTTCAAATTTAAATCATATTGCTCAAATCGAGATTCAGTTCGCATTTCAATAACGTCGCGAAATCCTTGTGTCGTGATGAGGGCTGTTTTCGCACCACGCCGCTCAATCAGCGCATTGGTTGCCAATGTTGTGCCATGAATGGCCTGCTCGATTTCAGATGAATGAATGCTGGCTTTTTCGCAAACTTGTTTCATCCCCTCGATGATGGCATTTTCCGGTGCGATATAGGTGGTGAGCACTTTTGTTGAATATAAAGCGCGATCAACTTCAAGCACGACATCGGTAAATGTGCCGCCAATATCAACACCTAGTCGGATTTTAGATTTATCCATTTGACAGATTCTCGCGCATTAAATTTAAAAGATTATGGATTTGCGAAAATCTTATCAAAGGAAGGGCATAATTAAAAATCGAATAAATCTATTTATTAAATAAATAATCTTTATCCTGTGTTGAGCGTTTTTGGATAAGCTTTGGCGATCTCACCTGCGAGCTTGGCAACCTTTTCCACCGCATTTGGCGCTGTGTCTGCATCAAACCTTGCTAAAAACTCTAAAGACGTTGGACGCCAGGCATATTGGATATGAATAAGATTACCATCTTTGATATCTTGATGAACCATCGCAGCGGGTAGACAAGCCAGCCCCAAACCATCGAGCGCCATATGTTGGCAAGGTGCTAAGCTAGATGAGGGTATGATGGTGGGGGCTTTGCCCTTGGAGCTGTTGAAATGGTTTTCGATTTCTTCATATAGTCGAGTTCCGCGGGTATGCGTTAAAATTGGGAACGCTTTCATTTCATCCAAATTGGGATATGTAACATTCGAAATGTCCAGCTCAGGGGATGCGACCCAGACGAAGGGATAAGCACCCAGATCAATTGAACCACTGGTACGTCTGCGAAAAGGGCCGTTTTGAAATGTGAGATCCAGTGTTCTGGAAAAAAGGGCGGGGCGCAAATTATCCGATAGATCAACTTGCAGCTCGATCCTTAAATTGGGGTATTGATCTTTAACTTGCTTTAAAAATTGTCGAAGCCACGTATTGACGATCATCTCGGTGACGCCAAGTTTAATCACACCTTCAATGCGTTTGGATTGACCTGCGGTTTTGATCAGATTTTCAACACTGCGCAGAATTTTCCGCGCTTCAGGCAGAAGCTGCTCACCCTTGGCATTGAGGCGCACAGATCCAGCATCGCGTTCCATAAGCTTGGTGTTGAGCGCATCTTCAAGCGAAGATATCCGCGCTGAAATATTGGGCTGCGTGGTGTTTAAACGCTCAGCCGCGCGGCGAAAGCTTTCTAAATCAGACACCCAAATAAAGGCTTCAAGCTGTTTGAAGTTGATGTTCATTGTGTGTTTCCCAAAACAAAATCTAATTGTACTATAATCAAAATTTGGTATTAAATCAAAATTTATAGATAGATTTTTGTTATGGTTTGGGGGTGCGAACTGCCTGGATGGAGGATGTGGAAGGGCAGTTGATTTATATCTGCGTACGCGAAATGGTAGTATATGTAACTTATTTTTGCGGACATAACATATGCCCGATCTTTATGTACAAATACTGATGCGGTGATTACCTCAACATAGCGGTTTTTGAAAATCTTAGACTGCGCGATGACGTCTCAAGGCTTGTATTGACTTCATAATTCAACTAAATGTTGTTTTTTATGAAATATAGCAGAGGTAGTGTTGATGTCCCGTTGGTCCGATAAATTTGATAAACATGCAATTCACGAGACCATTCGACAGATACAGGACTGGGTTAGTACTGAATTTGAAGAAATTGATAGCAATCACGAGACAGAGCGGCGAAGGCTTCGGAAAGTATTGGATTTTATCTCATACACTGTCGAAGGAATGGATAACGAGTTTTTTCCCGAAGAGGAATTAAACCAACTCAATGGCCACATGCGGCACCAGAGTTTCTGGAATCAACTCAACGCATATGCATCCAATGGTGGCGTACCGCATCTGGTAACTGCTAACAACCATATGGATAGTCAAGTTCCTCGAATTTTTCAGATGGCGCGGCAGGCACGTTCACCTGAGAGCCAAAAAGCAATACGAGGTGTTGAAGAAGCCTTTGAAAAGTTTTGCAAGTCAGTTGAAACAACTAACGATAATTTCAATGCCAAGATCCAAGCAAACGATTCTAATATCGACTTTTTAAATCAGCGGGCAAGTGATTTGGAAGCGGCTCAGAAAATCCTTTCTAATGAAACTGAGACGGCATTTAACGAATGGAGCAAAGAGCACACTGATGCGCAGAATGTCCGTTCAACGGAGTTCTCAAACGGTGAGATAAAACGCAACAAGTCATTCGAGAAGTCACAAAAGTCTATTTCAGATAAGGCGGAAGCAGAGCATAAACAGGTATTCGCAGAGCTGAGTGAAAAGAACCAAGCTGCACAGAAAGAGTTTGGACTTCAAGTTCGTAACATAACGGCGGATATAAATGCTAAACATCAGTCGATTTTGAGGGTTCATGACCTAGTTGCTGGTGATGGTGTTGCGGGCGGTTATAAAAAAACCTCTAAAGATGAAGCAGCAGTAGCTGATCAATGGCGTATAGTCGCTATGATATCATTTGGGGTGGCAGCAGTTTGGACATTGATCAAAGTCGTAGTGTACTGGAGCGGTTTGGCATCAGTGGAGCAATTCGACTGGGCTGAGGTTCTAGCTGCTACTTCACTTACGCTGATTTTGCTTGCGACCGCTGCTTATGCAGCAGCACAATCCAAGTTTCATCGGATGAATGAGCAGCAAATGAGTTGGTTCTCGCTTGAGGTCGGTGCTTTGGATCCATTCATTGCATCGCTCACCGAAGATCAGCAGCGAGTTCTTAAAATCCAGTTGTCGCAACGGTTGTTTGGACAAAACTCAACTGTTAACGCAAGTGGAGTTGAGGCTGGTGAGGACGGCATTGTTAAGACATTGCTGGATGCGATTACTGAGATCGGCAAAAAACCTTAAATAACTTAATTTCTTGATCTGATTTGTTTAGATCTGTGATCTTTCCACGTTTCGTCCACGATTTTTGTATAATAAAAAAGAAAATGGTGCTGCCGAGGTGATTTGAACACCCGACCTCTCCCTTACCAAGGG
>CAJQOR010000159.1 GCA_905479965.1 uncultured Rhizobiaceae group bacterium
CTTTTGCTTTCAGCGCTGCGATGTCATCACACAATGAGGCCAACCAATCGGACTTAAGACCGCTTTGGCGATCTACGAGCAAAGCGGAGCCGATTTTAATCACGATCTTTGTGTGACCATCAACGCGTTTGCGCCCTGCGCTCATTACTCTGCCTCTTCTTTTAAGTTTTTATCGATATGTTGGCGTAGGTTACGCAACATTTCTTTCATGCCAAATCCAGCAATGGATGATATTTTCTCAACTTTTCGCCCTGCAGCTTCTTCAAGTGCTTGCATTTTTTCATTGAGTGTTTCTTCATCCAAAATATCGGTCTGGGAAAGCGCGATTATTTCAGGCTTTTCCGCAATGCCTTTACCGTAAGCTTCTAGCTCTTTGCGCACTGTTTTATAGGCTTTAGCTACATCTTCTTCCTGTGCTGAAACCAAATGCAACATCACGCGGGTTCGTTCAACATGACCAAGAAACCTATCGCCAATACCTGCGCCCTCATGTGCGCCTTCGATCAAGCCCGGGATATCCGCGATGATAAACTCATAGCCATCAGACGTTGCAACACCCAAATTTGGATGAAGGGTGGTAAAAGGATAGGCACCAATTTTTGGCCGCGCACGACTTACATTGGATAAAAATGTTGATTTTCCGGCATTTGGTAAACCAACCAATCCAGCGTCGGCGATAAGTTTGAGGCGAAGCCAGACGGTTTTTTCATCGGATGGCTGACCGGGATTGGCATTACGGGGTGCTTGGTTCGTCGCTGATTTAAAATGCGCGTTACCAAAACCGCCATTGCCACCCTTAGCAAGGCGAAAACGCTGACCTTCTTCGGTAATGTCGCAAATCAGTGTTTCATTATCTTCTTCGAAAACCTGCGTTCCAGCAGGCACTTTTAAAATGATGTCTTCACCCTTAGCGCCAGTTCTGTTTCGACCCATGCCATGTACGCCTGTTTGGGCTTTATGGTGTTGTTGAAAACGATAATCGATAAGTGTGTTTAAGCCATTGACGGCTTCGATCCAAACATGACCACCATTGCCGCCATCACCGCCGTCTGGTCCACCGAATTCGACAAACTTTTCACGGTGAAAAGAGACACAGCCAGCACCGCCAGCGCCAGACTTAATAAATACTTTTGCCTGATCTAAAAATTTCATATGTGCTGTCCGCCAATTGGTCTGCTGTAATTAAATAGTCATATAGCCTCATATCCTGAAATGATCAAAATATGAGGCTAAAATTTATCTCAACGTGTGATATTGCTGAGAGGGATATAGATGCTTGCCCGAAAAGGCAAAAGATTAAAGCTATGTCGCCAAACCTTCTTTTGCATCAATGCCCTTATATCCTTGATATGGCACCAAATTAATTTGGTACCATTTAATATCGATAAACGTTTGATCGCCGATATTCAAAGATCCGGTTTCTTGTGGTCTGAAGCCGTTTTTCTCAAGGACACGTTGTGATGCAAGATTATCAATTTCACATCCTGCACGTAGTATTGCAAAACGAAACTCTGGCAATACATCGCGCACAACAACGCCGACTGTTTCGCTCGCCAAACCCTTATTCCAATGCTGCTCACCCAACCAATATCCAAATGATGGAATGACATGGTTTGGTTTCACAGAAATTGTGGTCAGACCCAAAAATTCACGTGTTAAACGATCAACAATTGCATAGCTTAATAGCTCCAGCGGATTGCTGTTTTGAGCGCGTTCAACAAATTCTTGCGCATCATCAACGGTAAAAGGCTGAGGTTTGAAAAGCATTCGGTCAAGAATTTTTGGATTACCAGCAAGACTTGCCATTGGCTTTATGTGCTTTTGAGCGATCGGCTCCAGCGCTATGCGTTCCTCGTGATTTTTTATTATTTCCAACATCTTAACCTCCTTTCAATTTTGTTTTCTGTTCGATGGTTTCTGGCCAATTACGAAGCGAATCCCAAATTTTTCGTTCTAGTCTGTAAAGTTCCACTGGGACTTGAGTATCTTGCGCAAGTGAATAGTTCATGCCTGTTCCGATAAACTGGAACCCACTTTTTTGCAGGACACTGCGCGAGGCCATATTTCCAATTCTGCAGCGCCCGATAATTTCTTCGATTTTGCAAATTCGAAAAGCCTTATCGACCAATGCATGCGCGGCTTCTGTTGCATAGCCTTTTCCCCAATGGGGTTTGCCTAGCCAATATCCAATTTCCATCCGCTCGCGCCCTTGTTTTTTCTCAATTCCGCAACAACCAATAAATTCACCCGTTTCATTGAGTGTAATGGCATAGACGCAATTTCCATTTTTTAACTTGGCCACTTTGTTGACGAAATCTTCCGCATCCGTGCGTTTATACGGATAAGGCATTCGAGAAAGCATTGAGGCCACGGCAATATCATTTGCCAACGTGGAAATTGCGTCTATGTCATCACAATGCGGTTTGCGCAAAGTAAGGCGAGGGGTGTCAATTTGTGTTACATTTTCTGTAACGCTTATACTGAGACCATCACTTTGGCTTATCCGTTCTTCGTATTCATCACTGTATTGTTCATCTGATTGGCATTGCATTTTAAAGCCTCCTGTTAATGCAAAAAATAAAGGGAAGATGATCTCTCATCTTCCCTTTAAAAACATTTGGCTTTTTTAAAATCAACCGGGTCGATGAGACACCGGATGATTTTGAGCGTTTCCGGTTATTCCGCTGCTTCCGCCATAGGCATTACAGACACATACGTGCGTCCGTTGGCCTTTTTTCGGAACTCTACATTGCCTTGAGTTGTGGCAAAAATAGTGTGATCACGACCAAGGCCAACACCCGTACCTGGATGCCACTTTGTGCCGCGCTGACGCAGAATAATGTTGCCTGAAATTACAGCTTCGCCGCCGAATTTTTTAACGCCTAGGCGTTTTGATTCTGAATCGCGACCGTTGCGGGATGAACCACCAGCTTTTTTATGTGCCATTTTTTATCTCCTACAATCTCGTCAATTACGCTTTTGCTAGTTCAGCTGCTTGCTCAAGCCAGTTATCGCGATCGATACGGCCTTTGAAAGACAATGCGTCATCTAGTTTTTCAATGTCATCGCGTGACATTGCAGCTACTTGTGCAAATGTTGTCACGCCAAGTGCGTTTAGTTTTTTCTCAAGCACTGGACCAACACCTGAGATTTTTTTCAAATCATCAGCTGGTCCTTCAGGTGCAGTGAACAATGCTGCCGGTGCAGCATCAGCAGCTTTTGCTTTAGCTGGAGCTTTTTCAGCCGCCGCCGCTTTTGGTGCTTCTGCTTTTGCAGCAGGTTTTTTAGCAGCAGCTTTTTTCGAAGCTTTTGCGCCATCTGTCAAAATTTCAGCGATTTTCACTGTTGTGAAATGCTGACGGTGACCGATTGTGCGGCGTGAGTTTTGACGGCGACGTTTTTTGAACGCTAAGATCTTACGACCACGGCCTTGGTCAACAACTTCAGCTGTTACCATTGCACCATCAACAGTTGGTTTGCCGATAGTCGCAGAAGCGCCTTCGCCAACCATCATAACTTCTGTGAATTCGATAATGTCACCAGCTTCGCCGGCAACACGTTCTACTTTTAGAACGTCATCAGCAGTAACGCGATATTGCTTACCACCAGTTTTAATGACTGCGAACATTTTTTTTCCTTTTAGTGTTCAGTCCAGTTCTTTTTGCATGTGCTTATATAAACGCAGGCAAAAGACCGTCTTTTTTCAGTCTTCGATCAATGATAACCTATTGTATAATAAAAGATTATCGGTTCAACTTTGATGCGATATGCTGCATGCAAAGATAAACGGCACAAAATAAATTGCACCGCTTAGGTGTTCCGATACGCTCAATTAGCTGACAAGTCAAGGAAATTTGGTCGTTTGGCACCTTAATAAAGATGAGCTTTGGACGCATTCTCAGTTAGCACGACATTGCTGGCTTAGTCAGAAACGCATTGCTGACATGCACAATTGTTCTTGCATTCTTTAGCGGCTGTCTATACCAAGCGTTTAAAGAGTTGATGAAAACTCATTTAAAAGGCCCTAAAGCAGTTGAGCTCCGAGGGCTTGCCCCAGCTCAGGCTTTTCGCGATCATTTTCATCTTTGTTGATCCCTTAATGTCTGACGAAACATTTTGACGGTTGTTGCGCTTTAAATGAAAGCAGCGCAATGCCGTTTTTAAGTGCGATGGATTTTCCTCCGTCGCAAAGGATTATGACATGGAAAACTTTAATTCATTTAATTTGCCTGAATCTCTTCAGCATTGTCTGGACCATTTGGGATTTAACAAACCAACTCCTGTACAACAAAAGGCCATTCCACTTGCGCTAAAAGGCCGGGATATTTTAGGCTCTGCACAAACGGGTACTGGGAAAACAGGTGCTTTTGGTATTCCGTTGGTTGCCAAATTGATGGCAAACCCGGACGATATGGCTGTTGTTATCACGCCGACACGTGAATTGGCGTCGCAGGTTCATCAAGCTATTCAGGGGTTTTTGGGTAAGAAATCAAAAATTCTAACGGCATTATTGATCGGTGGTGAGCCGATGCCAAAACAGCTAAACCACTTAAGGCGTGACCCACGCGTCATCGTAGGAACACCTGGTCGTATCAATGACCATTTGGCACGCAAGTCATTGCGTCTCGATCGCACAAGCTTTTTGGTGCTGGATGAAACAGACCGCATGCTTGATATGGGTTTTGCGTCTCAGATTGATAAAATCATCAAGCATATGCCTAAGCAGCGTCAGACATTATTATTTTCAGCAACGCTACCACACAATATCGTGAACCTTTCTAAATCCTACATGATCAATCCAGAGCGGGTTGCTATCGGTTCGGTGACTGATCCTGCTAAAAACATCAAGCAAGAGATTGTTCATTTGACGCAAGGTGAGAAATACCCGCGTTTGCAGGATGAATTGAACAAGCGCGAAGGCTCAATCATCGTCTTTGTTAAAAGTAAGTACAACGCCGATAAAATGGCCAAACGGCTGTCTAAAGAAGGTCATGATGCGGATGCAATTCATGGTGATCTAAGACATAATAAACGCGAGCGTGTGATCAAAAGCTTTCACGCAAAACGCATTCGAATTTTGGTTGCAACTGATATTGCTGCCCGTGGTCTGGACATCCCGCATATTGAGCATGTGATCAATTTTGATCTGCCGCAATCACCAGAGGATTATATCCACCGTATTGGCCGAACTGCACGTGCGGGGGCTGAAGGTGAGGCATTGTGCTTTATTTCACAAGCTGATGATGAGAAATGGTATGCGATCTCTAAATTGATGAACCCAAACACTGATGTGCCGCGACCTGTGCGTAAAAAGCCAGGCGGTAAAGGCGGTGCTGGCAAGCCCGGACAAGCGAAAAGCAGGGCAAAGCCGTTCAGTTTTAAGAAGCATACGCGCAACGGAAAGAAAAAAGACGGTGGTGATGGTGCTGAGGGATCTGCTCGTCCACAGTCAACTCGCCGCCGCACAAATGCACGTAAAGGCAGCGCAAAACGCGCGGCATAGCTGCATTTTAAAGTGAAAATCTAATACCGTAGGACTACGGATTTTAGTCGTCAGTTCTACGGATTGATTTTCAAATGTTGCAATGCAATACATCACCCGTTATGAAGTTCTTGTAACTTCCAGGCTTTGATTACCCTCAAAGCTTACCCGATCAATTTGATCCATCTGACGGAGATGTATTCGTGAAAATATCCAAAATTCTTGTAGCGAACCGGTCTGA
>CAJQOR010000160.1 GCA_905479965.1 uncultured Rhizobiaceae group bacterium
GCAGAACCTGTTGGAATGCCAGTGCCAGCGTTGCCACAAGCGTTAGCTAAAAAAACAGTTGATGGCGGCTTGGTGCCTTTTGAGATCGCAATTCCGCTAAAACTTGCGGAGCTAACAGATTATTCTGTTGAGCTTGATCAAGGCAAACGTTTTGGCACATCAACATTCCTATTTGCGATGAACAAAGCTTCCTACAATTCATTGCCTGATGATTTGAAAAGGATCATCGATGATCATTCCGGCGCGGAATTTGCTAAAGAGATGGGTGAACTTTGGGATAATGTTGAACCTGAAGGCATTCAGCTTGCCAAAGATAAGGGCAATACTGTGAGCCAGCTTTCTATGCAAGCCAGTACTGAATTCGCTACAAAGGCGGAAGAAGTGGGCGTTCGTTGGCTCGATGAAGTCACATCAAATGGTATTGACGGTGCGGCATTGCTTGAAAAAGCGCAAAATGCGGTTTCAGCCAATACGATGCAAAAATAGCAAAGACGTTATAATCTCATGAGCGTGCTCAAAACAGGATTTGCCAAAATAATCAAGTTCTGGGCACTGCTCGGCGGTATTGCCTTGATGCTCGCCGTTTTGGTTACTGTGATCAATGCGCTCGGGTTCTCCGCTAATGTGATTGTTCGAGATTTCGGCTTCAATGTATCTGGTCTTCCAGGTTATGAGGATATGGTCACGTTGTTCGTTGGTTTTGCAGCTCTTACAATGATGCCATTTTGCCAACTTCATGGCGGGCATATTGCTGTTGATGTATTTATCAAATCTGCGTCGCATGCAATTCAATGGATTAGCCATATACTTTCGACGCTTCTAATGGCCGGAATCACATTGTTTTTTGCCTATATGCTCAGCCAAGGAGTTGAAGAGGCAAGGGGCGATGGTACGGTAACAGCAGTGCTCGGGTGGCCTGTTTGGGCCTTTATGTTGCCCGGTGTGTTTTCATGTTTGTTATGGTTTGCGGCCTGCTTATCAAACCTTGGCAATTTGCCTCAGCAAGCCGAGGTGAAATAATGGAACGCGAACTTATCGGCTTATCTGGATTGCTGGCTGTATTTGTATTAATTATGCTACGTGTGCCAGTGGCGCTTGCTATGCTGGTGACAGGTATCCTCGGCTCTTGGGTAATTTCGCTTGCCTCACCATTTTTAAAGTTTGGTCCATATCTGCTGCAGTTTAAATCTGCTTTGTGGAACAGCGTTGCAAACTATGACTTAACCGTTATTCCGCTGTTTATCTTAATGGGCTTGTTGGCATCCGAAGGTGGGTTAAGTCGCGATCTATTTAAAGGTATCAGTGTTTTAACGCGAAATATACGTGGCGGTGTTGCTATGGCAACAATTGGTGCTTGCGCGGGCTTTGGTGCTGTGAGTGGCTCATCCATTGCAACAGCAAGCACAATGAGCCGCGTTGCGCTGCCTGAGTTCAAGCGGTTTAAGTATGATGAGGGTCTAGCAACAGGTGTGCTTGCAGCTGGTGGGACACTGGGTATACTCATTCCGCCATCTGTTGCGCTTGTCATTTACGCCATTGTGGTCGAAGGCTCGATTATTGAAATGTTCCAAGCTGCAATTATTCCAGGGCTGCTAGCGGCATTGTTTTTCATCGCTGTCGTTTATCTAAGAGTACGATCATGCCCAATACTTGCGCCTGAACTTCCCAATATGGATGAGCGTGAACGGCGAGAAGCGTTATGGCGTCTCATTCCTGTTCTATCCATTTTTGGTGTGATTATCATTGGCCTTGGTTTGGGCTTGTTTACACCTACACCTGCAGCTTCTGTCGGTGTCGCATTAATCCTTGTTTATGGTGTTTTCATCCACATGAAATCAGGCCGCAAAGCTGAGATTGGTATCGGTTTTAAAGGGTTTAAAAACGCGCTGTTAGAAACAGCCAAAACTGCGGGGATGATCTATTTCATATTATTTGCCGCTGATATCTTAAAAGGTTTTTTTGCGCGTTCTGGTTTGCCCATGGCGCTCAGTGAATGGGCCGCATCATCATCTCTTGAGCCTTATATGATTTTAATTGCGATGCTTGTCGTTTTAATCATCCTTGGTTGCTTTATGGAATCGCTGTCGATGATCCTTGTTATGGTGCCATTTTTCTGGCCAGTTTTGATCGAGTTAAATGGCGGTGATTATGTATCGGCAGCCGATGCAGCATTTGGCATGGATATTGATGAGCTGAAAATCTGGTTTGGTATTTTAGCACTTATAGTCGTGGAGCTTGGCTTGATCACACCACCCGTTGGCATCAATGTTTTTGTGATTAAATCCTTTTCACCAGAGACGCCAATTATGAAAATATTCAAAGGTGTTATACCCTTTTTCACCATCGAATTGGTGCGCGTTGCAATCATCTTGCTGGTACCAGCATTATGTTTAATGCTGCCGCGATTATTATAATTATCGAAAAATTTCATAGCCTTAGATAAATAATGTGAATCATATTCATAACGAGTTGAATCTTTTTATTGGAGGTTCAAATGTGTTTGGCGCAATCTTCTCCAAGATAATAAAAGCGAGCGTTTACAAATTTTGTCTGGACATAATATCTATCTATTGATAGGTAGATAAACGTAATCACAATCTTAAACCACAAAATTTGAGGCTCATTATGAAAATTTACGACATTG
>CAJQOR010000161.1 GCA_905479965.1 uncultured Rhizobiaceae group bacterium
TCACCCTGATCCAAACCTTGTGCATGCTAAAGCGCTTCATGATATGATGATGTCAGAAGATGCACCCGATTTTGGTGCAGCCTCTGATGGCGATGGCGACCGTAATCTGATTATCGGTAAACACATTTATGTCACGCCTTCTGACTCCCTTGCTATTTTGGCAGCGAACGCACATCATGCACCAGCTTATAAAGCAGGAATTGCGGGCATTGCGCGCTCCATGCCAACCAGTTTGGCATCTGATCGAGTGGCTATAAAACTGGGCATACCACTGTTTGAAACCCCCACAGGTTGGAAGTTCTTTGGCAATCTTTTAGATGAGGGCAAAGTCACTATTTGCGGAGAAGAAAGCGCTGGCACTGGATCCGATCATGTGCGTGAAAAAGATGGTCTTTGGGCGGTTCTGTTATGGCTTAATATTTTGGCTAGCCGCAATATAAGCGCCAAAGAGATTGTCGAAGATCACTGGAAATCTTTTGGCCGGACTTACTATTCGCGCCATGACTATGAGGGCTTGGATACTGATATCGCCAACACCCTGATGTGTGATTTACGCAGTTCGCTAAATGATCTTGTCGGCACAAGTGCAGGTCAACATGAGATAGAAAAGGCCGATGACTTTTCCTATCTTGATCCAGTAGATGGATCGACCAGCCAGAATCAAGGTATTCGCATATTCTTTATAGGAGGTGCACGCCTTGTGCTTCGATTATCAGGCACCGGAACAACGGGCGCTACATTGCGCGTTTACATGGAATATTTTGAAGCTGACACGGCTCAGCATGGTCTTGATCCACAAGACGCCTTAAAGGATGTGATTGAAGCTGCTGACATCATCACAGAACTTCAAAAACGCACTGGCCGCGATGCACCAACGGTGATTACTTAGATATTAAAGGGCTCCTATGAGAGCCCTTTTGCAGCCTGCGTCATAAACTTAAAAACATAGTCCGAAAAAGTGCGCCAGCATTCAACGTGATAGCACTGCGCGCCCGTGCGCCAAACAACAACCTCTGCCTTACCCAAAATCGTACGTGAACACGCACCGATAGGAAAAACACTATCATTTAGATTCTGCGGACACCCTGCACGCAAAACCTCAACAGCGTTTTTACCCTCCAACACAATTGCGGTATTGCGGTGAGAGATATCAACGGCTGAATGGGCTGATTTAATCTTTGCTAGCGCGCCAATTAAATCAGCGCCTTCTGCATCAATAACAAGCCATTCATCAGGGCCAATCCATAGCGCTGAACGCTGCGCGCTAGTTTTATCACTAGCTACTTTAGATGTTTTTGGTTTCATTGGCAAAGCTAGCCCAAGCGCATTACCAACTGCTTTGACGTCTTTTTCTTTGACCCGCAATGACATACGCGACATAGAAATAGCGGGGGTTATTGAAACACCTGCACCACCACTAAGCCGTTCTTTGAGCGGTGATGTCCGTTGAGCTTGAATAGAATTAGACATTTAAACGCCCTCCTTCTTGATCAACAAAGACCGTATCGACAACTTCAACTTCGATAGTTCGGTCAATCATCGGCACGTAAAGTGTTTGGCCCATGATTGAGCGTCCGCCTTCAACAATCGCTAGAGCAATTGAGCGGCCACAATTTTTAGACCAATAAGATGACGTCACATGTCCCAACATTTTCATTGGAATAGGTTGGTTTGGATCAGCAACAATTTGCGCACCCTCTTCAAGCACTACTTTTGGATCTTTAGTCTTAAGCCCAACCAATTGCTTACGCCCATCTGCAACCAAGTCATCACGCATTAATCCGCGGATACCCACAAAATCCGTTTTCTTTTTAGAAACCGCCCAAGACAAACCAGCATCATGTGGCGTGATAGAACCATCAGTTTCCTGCCCCACAATGATATAGCCTTTTTCCGCTCGAAGTACGTGCATAGCCTCAGTTCCATAGGCGCACGCACCGTGTTTTTGTGCCTCAGCCCAAACAGCTTCCAGCACACTTTCAGCGTAATCCGCAGGCACATTAATCTCAAAACCCATCTCGCCGGTAAAGGACATGCGGAACAAACGTGTCGGCAAACCACAAATACTGCCTTCGCGCACCGACATATGCGGCATGCTTTCTGTCGATAAATCAATACCTTCCACCAATGGTGCAATAATATCTCGTGCCTTAGGACCCTGAATGGCAATCACACCCCATTGTTCAGATATAGACGTCAGCCAAACATCAAGCTCTGGGAACTCGGTTTGTAGATAATCTTCCATGTGATTTAAAACACCAGCAGCGCCGCCGGTTGTTGTTGTCACATGAAAACGATCTTCAGCTATCCGGCCGACAACGCCGTCATCAAAAATAAAGCCATCTTCGTGGGTCATGATACCATAACGACAGCGTCCAACTTTCAGCGTGCTCCATGCATTGGTGTAGATGATGTCCAAGAATTTAGCAGCATCGGGACCAACAACCTCGATCTTACCCAAAGTTGACGCATCAAAAACGCCTGCACTGTCGCGCACTGTTTTACATTCGCGGTTCACAGAAGCATGCATATCTTCGCCCGCTTGCGGGAAATACCAACCGCGCTTCCACTGGCCAACATCTTCAAAAACGGCACCCTGCGCAACCGCCCAATTATGCATCGGTGTCCGGCGAACAGGATCAAATAAATCTCCCGAGCCATGATTTACGATCGCACCAAAACTAACGGGCGTGAAAGGTGAGCGGAATGTTGTTAAACCCACTTGTGGGATTTCTTTGCCCAAACCATCTGCGGCAATTGCTAGACCGTGTAAGTTCGATGTTTTACCCTGATCTGTTGCCATACCAGTTGTGGTAAAGCGTTTCACGTGCTCAATCGAGCGCATGCCCTCACGAACGGCAAGACGAATATCATTTGCAACAACAT
>CAJQOR010000162.1 GCA_905479965.1 uncultured Rhizobiaceae group bacterium
CATTTGGTCATATGATTGGTTGAGCTCATTATTTTTTTCAGCCAAAGCACTTCTTGCACTCCGCAGAGATTTCCTATGACGTTCCAAGCGGCGAATTGCGCGCAGAACAGAATGCTGGGATGGTAAAAATATGACGAAAAATTCTATCACTAAAAGAACCGCCGCACCCAACAATGACAAGCGTTGATTAAAGACGAGCGCATCAACATCGCTCTTTGCATCATTTTCGAGTTGCGTGACAGCACGATTCAATTTCCCTAGTAGGAATATTGGCGCCGAGGTTCGAATGTAATCATAAGCATCTTTGCTCTTTTGGCTCCCGATGCGCCCTGTGAGGATAATATAAACCTTGGCAACGAATTTTCTTGAATCAGCGTCGAGCCTATTGGATGCATCTTGATCGAAATACAGCTCTTTTAATTCACTCGACATCTTCTCATTGCTGGTTAATTCTTTATGAACGTCAAAAAAGGTATTTACGAATTTTGACAGTATGACATGATCTCCTGGCGTCGGATTTTCATAATATCGTTCTGCAAGAATGAAAATTTGCTGGCTTAAGGTTCGCTGTTGACCGCCCATATTGATCATTTGCGCATGCTCTTTACCCGCACTAATAACGGATAAGGAATTATTGTGACTAATAACAAGCACCAAAAAAATAAGTGATAAACCAAGTAGATAACGCACCCAAAGCGTCTTGGGCGTTGCGCGTGTTTTCACACGTAGTCTAGCAATTTTCCACTTTAAATTCTTCACGGAGCAGATAATCCAACTTGTAAGTGTTCTGGGAAACATACTGGGTATTTATTATTAAATTTCGATGAAATCTGATTCGGAAATGTTGTGGCCAAAATTGTGGGTTTTTCACACCAATAAAAGAGTTCTGAATTATCAAGCAAATACCTTGCACCTTGTGCGCTGACATGCGATTTGACCTTTAGAGCTTGAACATATCATCGACAAACTTGGAGATATCTGACGTGACAGACGGCAAAAATGGCCTTACTTATTCAGATGCGGGCGTGGATATTGACGCTGGCAATGACCTGGTCAATCAAATTAAACCGTTGGTGAAATCAACGCGCAGATCTGGCGCGGATAGCGAAATCGGTGGATTTGGCGGCATATTTGATCTCAAAGCAGCTGGATTTAAAGACCCATTGTTAATCGCCGCAAATGATGGTGTTGGCACGAAATTGCGCGTCGCCATTGAAGCAGGTATTCACGATACAGTTGGCATTGATCTTGTTGCTATGTGTGTCAATGATCTGGTTGTGCAAGGTGCAGAACCGTTGTTCTTCCTTGACTACTTTGCAACTGGTAAACTCGACACTGCTCAAGGGGTGGACATTGTCAGAGGTATTGCAGATGGGTGTAAGCTTTCAGGCTGCGCATTGATCGGTGGAGAAACAGCCGAAATGCCAGGCATGTATCACGGGGATGATTACGATTTGGCAGGGTTTGCTGTTGGCGCGTGTGAGCGGGATAAATTACTTCCAAGCGAACAACTCACCGAGGGTGATGTCCTGCTGGGGCTTGCCTCTTCTGGCGTTCATTCCAATGGCTTCTCGCTTGTGCGCAAAATCGTCGAAATCAGCGGCTTATCCTATAATGAGCCTGCACCATTTAAGAGCGCATCCAGCGGCGAAACACTGGGTCAGAATTTGCTTGAACCAACTCGCATCTATGTCAAATCATTGTTGCATGCGATCCGTAAGACAGATGCAGTCAAAGCTATGGCACATATTACTGGTGGTGGTTTTCCTGAAAACATCCCGCGCGTGCTGCCCGATAATCTATCAGCTGAAATCGATCTCTCTGCTGTTGATGTGCCGGAAGTTTTCTCCTGGCTATCAAAAACAGGTGGTGTTGAACCTAATGAGATGTTGCGCACTTTTAACTGTGGTGTGGGCATGATTGTTGCCACTGATGCACAGAACGTTGATGCTGTGACACAAGCACTAACCGAGGCAGGTGAAACAGTCATTAAAATGGGTCGCGTCATTGCACGAAGTGACGACGAAGGCGTCGTTTATAAAGGACAATTGTCAATATGAGCATAATCGAACAACCCCGCAAAAAACGCGTTGGGGTCCTCATCTCAGGCACAGGTTCAAACATGAAAGTTTTAGCCCAAGCCTGTCAAAATGATGAGTATCCGGCGGATGTTTGTTTGGTTGTTTCTGATAAGAGCGGTGTAAAAGGTTTGGAAACTGCGCGCGAAATGGGCATCAAGGCTGTTGCATTTCCTCGCAAAGATTATGCGTCAAAGGCGAACCATGAAGCTGCCATTCTTGCAGCGCTTGATGAAGCGGATCTCGATTTCATATGCCTTGCAGGATATATGCGCATATTATCTGGTGAATTTATCAAAAAGTGGTCCGGTAAACTGATCAATATTCATCCCTCATTATTGCCTTTATTTCCCGGTCTTCATACTCACGGCAGAGCAATTGCAGCAGGATGTAAAGTTCATGGATGCACCGTGCATTTTGTGACCGAAGGAATGGATGAAGGTCCAATAATATCGCAAGCTGTTGTTCCAATCATCCCAAATGACACAGCTGATAGTCTTGCCAGGAGAGTTTTAAAAACTGAGCATATTTTATATCAGCGTGCATTAAAACAACTTGCCAGTGAGCAAGTGCGCATGACGATGGATGAAAAATCTGAATTTTTGGATATAGAAACTACCGATGATGGAACAAATGCGGGCGATTATTTGATCTCATAAACGCACCCTCGCCTGAGCGAAGATGCGCATTTTCCATGGCTTAAGCTGCCAATTTTATCCATGGCTTAAGCTGCCAATTTTAAATGTGGCTGGCCATCAGATGTTTTATCATCACTGATGCCATTTGCGTTCACGACAATATTGATGCGTGAACGAAAATTACTCATCCCCTCAAATTTGACGACATCCACAGGGACATCAAATTTGATTGTAACGCCAAAGCGTTGCTTATTGGGTACTTTACGCAACCCAATAACTTCGCCTTCGAACGGTTGCCCAAGATAGGTTCCGCGAACTGCTTCACCCAATGCGTAAGCAAATGCTTGGTTATTGCCAGCAAGTGCGGACAGTGTGTTCCAATCTCTGTAACCTAGTTGTTTTGCCAGGATTTCCAAAGATTTACTGTGAGACATCACGTGACCATCTTGGGCCATTGATTGTCGCAATGCTTTTGCTTGAGTTTTCAACTCATCGATAGATAAATGCTGAATATACATCATAACGTCTTTCATAATTTAAAGCGGACTTTAAGTAGTTGGGGTTCGCATTGCCAACGGACCCCGCGTTTTAAAAACGAAAGTCGGTTGTCATAAACTACTGAACTTCACCATGGAAAAACCAGCGAACGGCAGGTGTCAGTGACCTTGATGGGTAGATAGTGATGGGCCAAGACAATGTCAAGGCCGCTATTAAATTCTGAAAATAGACAACCAATAGATCATAGTTCCTCAAGACTGTGAAATACTCACATGTATTTCCACTTACCGAATAATTACGGCAATCTCGGACAATTTTTAACGCCTTATTCACCATATTTTTTTACTGTCAGGCAAGAATTTGCATATTCAGAAGACTGATAATTGCACCCGATCAACAGATAACGACGATTGAGCAACCTAGATGCACGCGCTGAAAGAAGATTTCATAGAAGAGATAACGTCATTTGATGACTTGCCTGATAACCACCTTGATGAAGCAGATCAAGCGGAGCAACTGGAAACTTTATCATCGGCGTTTGCCCATATTTCCAAGCGTATAACCACATTGGCAGTCAACATTGCCGACACATCAGGAACTGTTGGCGATGTTACGGGCAAACTAACCGATCAAGTTACCTCCCTTACGCAGCTCCTAGATTCCGTTGAAGCCCTTGAAAATCGAAATCAGACCATTAGCACAGTTGCCAATGAAACGATTGAACGCGCCAGCCATGTGCATGAGGGATTGGCGACCGCGACAAACGCCATTGAGCACATTTTCACGGTTGCTTCAGATGACATTAAGCGCATGTCGGTGTCGACAACTGAAACTATTGAGGCTTTTGGTGATATTAAGTCTGAGCTAACCCAAGTTCACAACTACTCGGAATCAATTCAAAAAATATCTACCCAGACACGAATGTTGGCGATCAATGCAGGCGTGATGGCCGCTCATGCAGGAAGTGCCGGCAAAGGGTTTGGCGTTGTGGCGGAATCTGTCAGCGAACTATCTGATGAAACAGCCGCCGTATCAGCCAATATCATCAAGCGCCTTAGTCATCTTGAAAAAACCATTGGCCAATTGCTCAATCACAGCCAGAAAAGTTATGACGTTGCGACAGAAGCACTTGGACGCACTGAGAGCATCAATGAAGAATTTCGCAAGTTTCGCGAATTCGGCGAAGAAGTTGATAACTTGGTCACATCCGTTTCAAATATGGCTGACCCACTTGCCGCAAACAATGAAGCATGTGTGCGGGTTCTTAACGACCTACGCGTAATTGATAAGTCGTCGAACGAAAACTTTAATCAGCTTAAGGCAACTTCCGGCAAATTCGATGATCTGGTTTCATTTACTGAAGACATGGTGCTGTTGCTCGAGGAAAGCGGCATTGAAACGCAAGATACGCCGATCATTCGCGATTGTATTGAAAACGCCAACGTGGTTGCAAAAATATTTGAAGATGCCGTGGCATCTGGTCGCCTATCTATAGACGATCTATTTGATGAGCAATACATCAAAATTCAAGGCACCAATCCTGAGCAAGTGATGACACGGTTTACAGCCTTCACAGACGCAAATTTGGTTCCGCTTCAGGAAGCATTTAAAAACACACATGAGCGTGTGGCATTTTGTGCAGCAGTTGATCGCAACGGTTATCTACCAACGCACAACTTAATCTATTCACAACCGCAAAGTGATGATCCAACCTGGAATGCTGGCAATTGTCGTAACCGCCGGATCTTTAATGATCGGACGGGTTTAGCAGCCGGACAAAACACCAATCCATTTGTCATGCAGACTTATCGTCGCGATATGGGTGGCGGGAGTTTCGTCATGATGAAAGATTTATCAGCCCCTATCTTCGTCAATGGTCGCCACTGGGGTGGATTGAGAGCTGGTGTCAG
>CAJQOR010000163.1 GCA_905479965.1 uncultured Rhizobiaceae group bacterium
AATAACTCGGAGACGAAGCTCAATGGCACGTAAAAAAATTGCACTCATCGGATCAGGCATGATCGGTGGTACCCTGGCACATCTTGCATCAATGAAAGAACTTGGAGATGTTGTCCTGTTTGATATCGCTGACGGTATCCCGCAAGGTAAAGCGCTTGACTTGGCAGAATCATCGCCTGTGGATGGATTTGATAGCGCGCTATCAGGTGCAAATGACTATGAAGCGATTGCAGATGCTGATGTATGTATTGTGACAGCCGGTGTTGCGCGTAAGCCTGGCATGAGCCGTGATGACCTTTTGGGTATCAACCTGAAAGTTATGGAACAAGTTGGCGCAGGTATTGCCAAATACGCGCCAAACGCATTTGTGATCTGCATCACAAACCCACTTGATGCGATGGTTTGGGCATTGCAAAAATTCTCAGGTCTTCCAAAAAACAAAGTCGTTGGTATGGCTGGTGTTCTTGATAGTGCGCGTTTCCAATACTTTCTTGCAGACGAATTTAAAGTTTCAGTGAAAGACGTAACTGCATTTGTTCTTGGTGGTCACGGTGACACAATGGTGCCACTTGCGCGCTATTCAACAATCGGCGGCATTCCGTTGCCTGATCTTATTGATATGGGTTGGACAACAAAAGAGCGCCTTGAAGAGATTATTCAGCGTACACGCGATGGCGGTGCTGAAATTGTTGGTCTTTTGAAATCAGGGTCGGCTTATTACGCACCTGCTGCATCTGGCATCAAAATGGCGGAAGCATATTTGAAAGATCAAAAACGCGTTATTCCATGTGCGGCTCACTTGTCTGGCCAATATGGCGTTAAAGATTTGTACGTTGGCGTTCCAACTGTCATCGGCGCTGAAGGCGTTGAGCGTGTGGTTGAGATTGACTTGAACAAAAGCGAGCAAGCAGCATTTGATGCATCTGTGTCAGCCGTTGTTGGCCTTTGCGAAACATGTGCAGAGATTGCACCAAACCTTAAATAATCTTCCAGAAACGGGAACGAATTTATGAATATTCATGAATATCAAGCCAAGGCTTTGTTAAAGTCGTTTGGTGCACCAGTTGCTCAAGGTGTGCCAATTATGTCAGCGGATGACGTTGATGCGGCGATCGAAGCTTTGCCAGGTCCACTTTATGTGGTCAAAAGCCAAATCCACGCAGGTGGACGCGGTAAAGGCAAGTTTACAGAACTTGGCGCAGATGCTGCCGGTGGTGTGCGTTTAGCATTTAATACAGATGAGGTTCGCTCTCATGTGGCTGAAATGCTTGGTAATACACTTGTTACCAAGCAAACAGGCCCACTGGGTAAGCAAGTTAATCGACTTTATTTGGAAGATGGTGCGGATATCGAACGTGAACTTTATTGTTCGCTACTTGTTGACCGTACTGTTGGCCGCGTTGCTTTTGTTGTTTCAACAGAAGGCGGCATGGATATTGAAGCGGTTGCTGAAGAAACACCTGAAAAAATCATCACTGTTGCAATTGACCCGGATACGGGCGTAACAGCTGCTGATATTGCTAAGATCAACAAGGCTCTTGAGCTTGGTGGTGCGGCTGCAGAAGATGGCGCAGGTTTGTTCCCAATTCTTTATAATGCGTTTGTTGAAAAAGACATGGCGCTGCTTGAAATCAACCCATTGATCGTTATGAAAGATGGTCATTTGTGTGTTCTTGATGCGAAAGTATCATTTGATGGAAACGCAGTGTTCCGCCATGAAGATGTGCAGGAATTGCGTGATCTGACCGAAGAAGACGAAAAAGAGATCGAAGCGTCTAAATATGATCTAGCTTACGTTGCTCTTGATGGCGACATTGGTTGTATGGTCAATGGTGCTGGTCTTGCAATGGCAACCATGGATATCATCAAGTTGTACGGTGCTGAGCCTGCCAACTTCTTGGATGTTGGTGGTGGCGCGACAACTGAAAAAGTGACAGCGGCATTTAAAATCATCACATCTGATCCAAATGTTAAAGGCATTTTGGTCAATATCTTCGGTGGCATCATGAAATGTGATGTGATCGCCGAAGGTGTTGTGACAGCTGTTAAAGATGTTGGTCTTAAAGTGCCGTTGGTTGTGCGTCTTGAAGGGACCAATGTTGAAGCTGGTAAAAAGATCATCAATGAGTCCGATGTCGATGTGATCGCAGCGGATGATCTAGATGATGCAGCTCAAAAAATTGTTAAAGCGGTGAAGGGATAATAGATGTCTATTCTAATTAACAAAGACACCAAAGTTCTCGTTCAGGGCTTAACTGGTAAAACAGGAACTTTCCATACTGAGCAAGCTCTTGCTTATCACGGCACGAAAATGGTCGGTGGTATTCACCCGAAAAAAGGTGGTCAGACTTGGGAAGGTCAAGGCGGCGAAAAGCTTCCGATTTTTGCAAGTGTTGCTGAAGGTAAAACTGCAACGGGCGCAAACGCTTCTGTGGTTTACGTCCCACCAGCTGGTGCAGGCGCGGCTATCATCGAAGCAATTGATGCTGGCATTCCGCTGATCATTTGTATCACAGAAGGCATTCCAGTGTCTGACATGGTGAAAGTGAAAGCGCGTTTGGATAAATCAGATTCGCGCCTCATCGGACCAAACTGTCCGGGCGTGATGACACCTGATGAATGTAAAATTGGCATTATGCCAGGTAATATCTTCAAAAAAGGTTCTGTTGGTATCTTATCTCGTTCCGGCACACTGACTTATGAAGCTGTGTTCCAAACAACCAATGAAGGTCTTGGCCAGAGCTCTGCTGTGGGTATTGGCGGTGATCCGGTTAAAGGTACAGAATTTATCGATATGCTTGATTTGTATCTTGATGATCCTGAGACCGAAAGCATCATTATGATCGGTGAAATCGGTGGTTCAGCGGAAGAAGAAGCGTCTGAATGGCTGATTGAACAAGCTAAACTTGGCCGTAAAAAACCAATGGTTGGCTTTATTGCTGGTCGTACAGCACCTCCAGGCAGAACTATGGGCCACGCTGGTGCGGTTATTTCCGGCGGTAAAGGCGGAGCAGAAGATAAAATTGCAGCGATGGAAGCTGCAGGTATCACTGTTTCACCATCACCAGCTCAATTGGGTAAAACACTTGTGAAAGTGTTGAACGGTTAGAAAACTGAAGCTGGTAGCAATCATGTTACCAGCTTCGCACAAAGCTCGGGGCGTTATAAGCGAGCTTGATTTAAACCAAACGGCTGAGTCGAATTCTCAGCGACAGATAGGGGACGGGGCTTTCCCGTTATAAAAAATGGCACGCCAAGAAGCCAATGAGTTTTTCCAGCAAACATCTTT
>CAJQOR010000164.1 GCA_905479965.1 uncultured Rhizobiaceae group bacterium
AAAGAGAAAGGATTAAACAGAAGACAATCGAACAGCGGCGCTTGCAATTCCGAAGACAAGCCGCATAATTAAACAAAACAGATGAGCCAAGTCTCCTCTAAATAATCAGCTAACTAGTCCATAATCATATGATGACGGACAATGCGCAACTAAGAAAGCACCGGCTCCCAATTTGCTTCCTGTTTCTCTACCTCCTTTAAAAGTACAGACGTCCAAATATCCAAGGCTTTCCCCTTTAACCGCAACCTGCGTAAATTGTGATAATTCGATGATGTTACTGACGCTACAGCTTGTTTGTCATCGACTTTGTAGCTAATCGCATGATCCAAAACGGCACTAGCGCCTGCTGGAATATCTGTATCCTCAAGAACACCAACGATGGTCCGTCGAATATCATGAGGTGAGAAATACTTGATTTTGTTTTTCTCTAATAGACCATAATTTTTTAACTTTCTGATAACACCAAATGTCGCACTCCTTGACACCGGAGTCTCATCTTCAAGATATGATCTAAATACAAAACCTTCGTCCTCTAAATTTTGCAATGGTGGAAGAAAATCTATCACAGCTTTTGGAATCGGAAGTGCAAATGTTCTTTTACTTTTCATGGTCTCTGATCTCCAAAAAGCGATCATCTGACCTTCAATTATCTTTACATCTTCGCAACGTAACTGGACACTTGCACCTTGCCGCTGTGAAGTTAAGCAAATAAACAAAAAAGCATGTAGAACGGCAATACCAATTGAATTTCGTTTTATTTTGGCATTCGGAGCTGGGTGTTTTGAAAAATGTTTAGCCAATATAATAACCCTAGCTATCTCTTCGAGTGAAGGTTTGCGATCGCGTGCGATGGATTTCTCTTTGAACTTGAGTAGATGCCACCAAGACTCAGAAACACCTTCTAGACCTGCTTCTCCAGAATGTTCCTCAAAACAATAATCCAATGATTTTCTCACATGAGTCATGAGTTTTCTAGCCGGGTTCAGACCAATCTTTTTTCGAATAATGTTTCGAACTTTTTCAATCTCCTTTCGCGTCAAGTCAGAGGCAGGTTTACTCATCAGTTCCTGACATTCGGGCCTGTTCATAGTTGTTCGGTAGTCATCACTGGATGATGGAGAAAGTTGATCTGTATGCGTGACTTTAGCTCTATCCTCAAGCATTTGCTCAATACACTGTCGCAATGTCCATGTAGTTGAAATTGGTCGTATGGCCCTTCTTATTGATTCATAATCTAAATCCTCATCTAAGGTTTTGCGCGCATGATAGGCGTTAATAAATTCATTTACAGCCTCTTTTCCACCCATTTCAAATTCCTTGCGCAACATCGGAACAATTTTGATAGCTTCACTGACATTTTCAAGCATGTGAGCTCCTTCAGGATGGGAATATCCAAAGGACGAGTTCATTCCTTTATATCGAAAAAGCCATGCAACAGTTCGCCCGCTTTTCCGCAACGAAACGTTCTTCAAATCCCCATTGCCAGATATGACAACCGTGCTGGAATCTCCACTTTTTGCCAAAGCCACAAGCCTTGTGATCTCCTTAGCTTTTATATTAGCCATATAAAATCCCTTCACAGTTCAAAAATTAGACAAAAATTAGACAAATAATAGCCGCTTCCGAGTCTAGAATAAAAATAAATACCGCCAAAAGGCAACCAAGAAAGACTAAAAATGTTATAAAAAACAAGATTTTATGAGAATAAAAGCAAACTATTTATAGAAGATGAAAGACGATTAATTAATTAATTACAGGATTCCTAATCCTGGTGTCGCAGGTTCAAATCCTGCCGGGATCACCAAGTTCAACTTTTGCTTTCGCAAAAGAAGAACAGCAAGCGCCAGATGTATTTGTAAAAATATTGAGTGCGGAATCGATGACTTAACGTTTACATTGCTGGAAAAACAGTAAACCCGCAATCTGCTACGAAGCTATACCTGTTGAGTAAGGATTGAGTAGTTTCAAACGAGAGGTTTGAACCTGAGATGATCATCACTTTGCAGCAACATCTATTACGATGTGAAAATCAGCCTGTCCCTCGCTCCGCTAATTAAACATTTATCAATTTTGATGCTTTAGAAGGATCCGCGACGTTCTACGATGAAGGGGTAATAAATTGAAACAATTTGTAGCATCAAAATTGCATGGAATTTATGTGACTGAAGCAAACTTAAACTATCATGGGTCTATCACGCTTGATCCAGACCATTGCGAACAAGTTGGTTTACAACCTCTTGAATTCGTTGACATCTGGAACAAAAATTCAGGTGCACGTATCTCAACATATGTCATCTACGGTGAGCGTGGCTCAAAAGTTTGCATCCTAAACGGCGCAGCAGCTCGTACATGCCAAAAAGGTGATCAGGTCATCATTTGTGGGTCTGAATACAGACCAACGGGCGAAGTCTTTGACATGACACCGAAGATCCTGACGTTTAATGAAGATAATTCAATCGCTGATCGCTTGTCATATGCAGTTTCGCACGACGAAAATGGCAAAATTGACTTCAAGATTTTGGATGAAAAATCACGCTCCCTCCCAGTGCCATTGCTGGAAGGCGAAGAAGGTTCATTAGAACCTGCGATTTAATCAAATACGACATAGATTAAACAAAAAGCGATTTGAATTTTCAGATCGCTTTTTTCGTAGCGTATCAAACGTCCAAAACTATGCCATGTAGATATCTACCGCGTCATCAAACCTAGCTGTTTTAGGGTTGTTGATCAGCAATCTTGTTTGGTTTATTGCATCTGTGCAGAGCTTCTCAACATCTTTTTCTCCAATGCCCACATGCTTTAAGCCTGCTTGCAATCCCAGCTCAAGATTAGGGCAACCTCCCCGCTCCATCAGTTCAACTGTGTTCAATGCATGGTGATTTAGTCGCTCAATTGTATATGTTGCTATACAAAATTGTTTACGCACATTTCCAAGATCGCGCGTTCTAGAAGGGTTTTCAATATCCTATAGGGATCACCAAGTTCAACTTTCGCAGCAGCGAAAGATGAACAGCAAGCGCGAGATGTTGTGTGTAAAACAAAAACATCAGGAACACACTCACATCACAGCGAATCTCGATAAATTCGCACCGCATCCTCATATGTCACTTCGCGTGGATTATTGATGAGTAGTCGCGTTTGGTTCATCGCATCCGTCGCCAATTTTTCGATGTCATTTTCATCAATACCAACTTGGCGCAAACCCGTTTGCAAACCTAGCTCCACATTCAAATTCCCAAGTCGCTCGATAAATTCAGCTGCGATAAGCGCTGTGTCCTGATTTAAATTGATATCGGGGAAAACATGTGGCGCTAATTCTGCATATTCTTTTGCGCAAACATCTGCATTAAACCGCATGACATTTTGCAAAACCAACGCGTTGGATAGGCCATGTGGCACATGAAACAAACTTCCCACCGGATACGCGAGCGCATGGACCGCGGCAACGGGAGAATTGGCAAAGGCTTGCCCTGCCATCATCGCACCGAGCAGCATGTTGGCGCGGGCGATTTTATTATCTCCTTGAATAACAGCTATGCGAATATTAGCGCCTAATAAATCAAGTGCAATGAGCGCCAGCGTTTTTGAGATCAGATTATTGTTAGCGCTTTTTGATGTATAAGCTTCAATCGCATGCACCATGGCGTCCACACCTGTAGCAGCTGTCACATGTGGCGGCAGACCAAGCGTTAATTCTGCATCGAGCAACGCGATGTCTGGTAAAATTTTTGGTGATACGACACCCTTTTTCTCAGCCGTTCCCGTTGTTAAAATCGAAATACCCGTCACTTCCGATCCGGTGCCGGAGGTGGTCGGCACTAAAATGAGCGGTAAACGCGATCCTCTTACCATATTAACGCCATACATATCTTCCAGCGGTTGATCTGATTTCGCTAATAGCGCCACCATTTTAGCAACATCCATAGAGCTGCCACCACCAAAACCAATCACACAATGACAAGCCTTATCTTGCGCAAGCTTTGCAGCTTTTAACACGCTCCTCGCACTTGGATCAGCTGACACTTCATCAAACAGTGTAACTTCAATGCCACGAGATTTTAGATTTTCCAACGCCAAATCCGCTAGACCCAATGACATGATCCCCGGATCCGTGACAAAGCATACATGTGTATCAGTTTGCGTAATTTGCAGATCATTTATCAAATCACCAAGTTTTGCAGCGCCACCCATAATCTGTCGAATGGAAGGCGTCGTGTTAAAAACAAAATCATTCATTTTTAAAAACATCCAATTGATCTTTGGTCAGAATATTGAACATCGATAGCGGCCGATGTCCAGCTTTCAAGGTGGCGCAATCCATCTGCGACAATTTGTTTAGAACAATTCTAAATTCGCGACAGTCTGCCACATAATTTTCAACCTCTAAAATATTATATATATAATGCAAGCAATCGGAGTATGAAATTATGGACCCATTTATATTATCGAGAATGCAATTTGGTGCAAATATCACCTTTCACATTCTATTTCCCACCATCACAATTGCGCTTGGTTGGATATTACTATTTTTTAAGTATCGATATAACAAAACGGGCGACCACGCTTGGATGGACGCCTATTTCTTTTGGGTCAAGATCTTCGCGCTCTCTTTTGCAATGGGCGTTGTGTCCGGCATCACTATGAGCTTTCAATTCGGCACGAATTGGCCCGGATTTATGGAAACCGTCGGAAATATTGCGGGGCCATTACTTGCCTATGAAGTTCTCACTGCTTTCTTTTTAGAAGCCGTATTCTTAGGCATCATGTTGTTTGGGTTCCGCCGCGTATCAAACCGAGTACACACGCTTGCAACTTTCCTTGTGGCCTTTGGCACAACAATGAGCGCATTTTGGATATTGGTGCTCAATTCATGGATGCACACCCCACAAGGTTATGAGATCATCGATGGCATTGCGCATGCAACAGATTGGTTCGCAATTTTATTCAATCCATCCATGCCGTACCGTTTAACCCATATGCTCATCGCATCTGGTTTAACAGCTGCGTTTTTGGTTGCCGGATTATCAGCACTAAGATGGCTGCTAGGTGATAGAACCTCATCTATGTATAAGGCGCTTAAAACAGGTGTGACTGTTGCTGCAATCTTAATTCCTATACAAATATTTGCAGGTGATCTGCATGGCCTTAACACGCTTGAACATCAGCCGGCAAAAGTTGCTGCGATGGAAGGGAACTGGGAAACAAGCGGAAATGTACCGCTCTTATTGTTTGCGATGCCAGATGAAGAAACTCGAAGTAATAAATTTGAATTATCTGTGCCCAATGGGGCGAGTATCATCTTAAAGCATGATCCAGAAGGGATTGTGCCCGGACTAAATGATTTCATCGCAGAAGATGGAACCGTTCTCCATCCACCGGTTGCAGCTGTGTTCTGGGGCTTTAGAATTATGGTCGGGACAGGATTTGCCATGCTGTTTTTGTCTTGGATTGGCAGTTATTATTTATGGCGTAAAAACGAATTTCCAAAACCACTGGCATATCTCTTCGTTCCAATGGCCTTGTCTGGTTGGGTTGCCACTATCGCTGGATGGTACGTCACCGAAATTGGCCGACAACCGTGGTTGGTCACAGGTGTCTTAAAAACCGCAGATGCGTTGGGTCCAATTTCAGGCGGCATGGTTTTATCAACTTTCATCACCTATCTTGCGACTTATTTTATCTTGCTCGGGGCATATATCTTCGTTGTTGTAAGATTGGCCGTTAAAGCTGCAAGAACCGGTGATAAGCGGCCCGAACCGGGCGCAACAGGCAAGCCAGCTTTGCCAGGCGCCGTTCTCAACCAAGCCAGCCTTCCAGCGGAGTAAGACATATGGATATCACAGTAATATACCCCTATCTGCCACTTATTTTTGCAGGCCTCATGGGCATCTCAATCTTAGTTTATGTGATCTTAGATGGTTTTGACCTAGGTGTCGGCATATTGTTCCCACTTGCGCCCCAATCAGAACGAGATCGCATGATTGCCTCCATCGGCCCTTTTTGGGATGCAAACGAAACGTGGCTTGTGCTGGCAATTGGAATATTGCTCGTTGCTTTCCCAGCCGCGCATGGTCAAATTCTCACCGCGCTCTACCTTCCGGTGACCATTATGCTTATCGGTCTCATTGCACGCGGGGTTGCCTTCGAGTTTAGAGCCAAGGCGCAAGCAAGTGAAAAGTGGATATGGAACAGAGTGTTCTTCACAGGTTCCCTCGTCACAGCACTCAGTCAAGGCTACATGCTTGGGATCTATATACTAGGCCTTCAAACAGGCTGGCAGGCCTTTGCATTTGGTGCACTGGTTGCCGTATGTCTAACAGCAACATATGCCGCAATTGGCGCAGCTTGGTTGATCTATAAAACCGAGAGCGACTTGCAAAAAAAAGCGGTTATTTGGATGAAAAAAGCCCTCATCTTCACATTAATTGGCATGGCGGTTATCTCGATCATCACCCCACTTGCCAGTGATAGAATTTTTGCAAAATGGTTCGCTTTTCCAGAGATAATCGCACTTGCACCATTGCCCTTAATGTCTGGGCTATTCTTTATTTTCACATATTGGCAGCTGAAACATCTGCCCGATGAGGCGGATCGCTTCTCCTTACTGCCTTTCATAGGTATTGTTGCCATTATGACGCTCGGATTTGCAGGTCTGGCCTATTCATTTTATCCATATATCGTGCCGGAAAAAATGACGATTGTAAAAGCAGCATCCGCACCTGAGAGCTTATTGATAATCTTATTTGGTACAGCCTTTGTTCTGCCTGTCATCATTGGTTACTCAATCTTTGCCTATCGCGTGTTTGGTGGCAAAGCTACAGAGCTGCGCTATGATTAATCAAGTTACAGTGAGCATCTAAAATATAACTGCTAATTGGCTTGGAGTTTTTCCAGTTATATGCGATTGAAACAATATAAACGTCACCTTCGGGTGACGTTTTTCATCAAGACCAATCTATAACGAGTTAGAATTAACCATCTAAATGTCAAATTTTGATCTTCCCAAAAAGATATCAATCCTCGGCGCGACGGGATCAATCGGTCAGAACACGCTTGATGTGCTTGCCCACCATGGCGGCGCAAAAAACTTCGACATCGCAGCTCTAACCGGCATGTCCAATGTTGAATTGTTAAGTCAGCAAGCGCGCACATTTAACGCTAAATTTGTCGTCACGGCAGATGAAACTAAATATTCTGAACTCAAGGAACTATTATCAGGCACAGATATCGAAATCGCTGCCGGGCGTGATGCCCTCATTGAAGCTGGACGGCGCGACAGTGATTGGGTGATGGCGGCTATAGTTGGGATGGCAGGACTTGCACCGACAATTGCGGCAGCTGAGCGTGGTGCTGATATTGCGCTTGCCAATAAAGAGTGTCTTGTTTCAGCGGGAACTTTATTCAAAGCAATCGTGGAAAAAGGTGGCGGCAAGCTTCTTCCAGTTGATAGCGAACACAGTGCTATCTTCCAAGTGCTTAATCGCAAACATGCACCATCATTAGATAAGATTATACTGACTGCATCTGGCGGTCCTTATCGTAACTTTACACGTAGCCAGATGGCAAATGTCACACCAATTAGCGCCGCTGCGCACCCAAAATGGTCAATGGGTACAAAAATATCCATCGATAGTGCATCTATGTTTAACAAGGCGCTTGAGATGATAGAAGCGATGCATCTGTTTGATACACATCCTGATAAAATCGATGTTGTGGTTCACCCCCAATCGATCATCCATTCACTGGTTTCTTATTGTGACGGCTCCGTTCTCGCCCAGCTTGGTGAACCTGATATGCGAACAGCAATAGGTTACGCGCTTGCCTATCCAAACCGTATTGATCTACCCGTTGAAAAGCTTGATTTGGTAAAACTGGCACAGCTTGATTTTGAAGCCCCAGACGAAGAGAAATTCCCTTCGCTCAGATTGGCGCGCCAATCCATGAAAGCAGGTGGTTTAAGTGGTGCGATTTTCAATGCCAGTAAAGAAGTAGCATTGGATGCATTCATAGAAGAGAAAATCGGCTTCTTGAAAATGGCAGATATTGTCGAAACTGTTCTTGAAAAAATTCCGTCAAATTACAGCAACGAAATCGATATCCAAACAATTTACGACATAGATGTAACAGCACGTGAAGAAGCACAGCGTCTCGTTAACCAATTAGCCTGATTTTTGTCATATTTTACCCCTAGCCTAATCGTAACCAAAAGGGGTTTGTTATGAAAAAAATTATCGCAATCGTCGCTATTTCTGCAGCACTAGCAGGCTGTAATTCCACACAACAAGGCGCCACAATCGGCGCTGCAACAGGTGCAGCAGCTGGCGCACTTGCAACAGGAAATCTTAAAGGTGCAGCCGTTGGCGCAGCTGTGGGTGCAGCAGCAGGTGCACTCATCGGTCGCGTGACAGGCGATCCAACAAAATGTCGCTATTCAGACGGCAATGGCGGTACATACATTGCTGCATGCCCTTAATTTTGAAATGAAGATTTTAAACTGAACAATAGGCAGTCACGATAATTTCGTTGGCTGCCTATTTTTTTATGAAGGTATATTCTGTGCGCTGAACCAATTCATCACCTGGTTGCAAAATAGCGTTCGGAAAGGCTTTCTGATTAGGCGCATCCGGCCAAACTTGCGTCTCCAAACAAAGACCTGCACCACTTTGATATGGGATACCTAAAAGACCGTTTACGGTCGGTGATACTCCAAAACCTGTATAAAACTGTATTCCCGGTTCTGTTGAAGAAACGCGCATTTCCACGCCCGATTTTGCACTCTGAAGTGTCGCAACATGACGGCAATCAGAACGATCATCAGACAAACAGAAATTATGATCGTATTCGATAAAACCATCGGCTGTTTGAATGGGTCTCATCTTCCGAAAATCAAAATCCGTACCCTCAACCGGTTTAATTTCACCCGTCGGAATGAGCGCATCTGAAACAGGCAGATAAGCATCCGCTTTTATCATAATCTCATGATCAAAAACATTTTCTGAGCTATCCAAATTAAAATAGCTGTGATGAGCAATATTTGCAGGTGTTCGTTTATCTGAATGACAGGTGTAAATAACCTCAAATACACCATAAGCCTTTAAGCTATATTGGCATGTGATCTTACAGTTTCCTGGATATCCCGTAACACAGCCATCATCAACAATCGAAAGCAACACAGAACGTTCATCATAATGCTCAACATGCCATAGCTGTTGAGAGATCCCTTTACTGCCACCGTGCAAGTGATTACCGCTCGCTTCATTTTTATCAACCTGATAGCGCTGACCATCAATGTCGAACTGACCTTTATCAATGCGATTGGCAAAGCGGCCAACGCTCGCTCCAAAATACTGAGAATGTGCCAAATAGTCTTCAAACTTATCGAACCCAAGAACAAGCGGCGCATCATGACCTTCAAGTCGCAGATCTTGCAGAACCGCGCCCCAGGTTAAAATTTTGGCTGATAAACCACCACCAAAAAGCGTAATGACGTCTACGTCAGAACCATTAAACTGACCAAAAGTACGCATCATAACCGTTAGCCTCCTGCCTCGAGTTCTTCACGAAGCATTTCCAATTCAAGCCATTCTTCTTCCATTGCAGTAATGCTTTGTTTGATGGTTTCAAGTTCTATTGCAGCCTTTGCAAACCCTTCCGGATCCGTCGTATAAAAACGACCATCAGCCATCTTAGCTTCAATCTTTTGCGCTTTACCTTCTGCCTCTTCCATTTGAATGGGAAGATTTTCAAGTGCATATTTTTGCTTAAACGACAATTTGCTAGAAGATTTATTACCTGCAGACTTATCGCTCGAAGATTTTCCGCCTGCAGCTTTCGGCGCACTTGCTTTCTTCTGCTTCTTCTCTGCCTGCGCAACTTCTTTTTGCTGCGCTAGCATATCAGAATAGCCGCCAGCATATTCAATCCATTTCCCATCTGGTGCAAGCGGGTTCGCTGGCGCTAAGGTCGAACTGACAGTCCGATCAAGGAAATCACGGTCATGGCTAACAAGCACCACAGTGCCCGGATAGTTAGAGACAATCTCCTGCAGCAAATCCAATGTTTCCATGTCAAGATCGTTGGTCGGCTCATCAAGCACCAACAAATTTGAACTCCGTGCGAGAATACGTGCTAAAATCAGACGCGCGCGCTCACCACCAGATAATTTTGCAATCGGTGTACGCGCTTGTTCAGGTGCAAACAAAAACTCTTTCATATAACCAGTGACGTGTTTAACTTCACCGCGAACCAATAAGTTTTCGCCGCGACCATCGGTCAGATATTGTGCAAGCGTATCATCAAGCGGAAGATCACTGCGTTTTTGATCGATCTGCGCAATATCCAAATTTGTACCGATCTTAATCGATCCACTATCGGGTTTGAGCGCACCAATGAGCATCTTTAATAGTGTTGTTTTTCCTGCTCCATTAGGTCCAACAAGGCCTATGCAGTCGCCACGATTGATACGAATTGAAAAGTCTTCAATAATTTTCCGTGGCCCATAAGATTTTGAGATATTTTTCGCTTCAATGACTAGCTTGCCAGATTCACGACTTTCAAATTGCGGCGCATCAATCTTCCCAAGTGGCCCCTTATGACCGCGATATTCAGCGCGTAGACCATGTAAGTCTTTTAAGCGACGTTGGTTACGCTTGCGGCGCGCAGACACCCCATAACGAAGCCAATGTTCTTCACGAACAATTTCGCGCCCCAGCTTATGCTGTTCAAGCTCTTCTTCTTCCAAAACCTTATCGCGCCAGGCCTCAAATTTTGTAAATCCTTGATCTAGTCTTCGTGCCTCGCCGCGATCCAACCACAACACAGCATTTGAAATATTTTCCAAGAACCGTCGATCGTGGGAGATCAAAACCAATGCACTTCGAGATCGCGCAAGCTCTCCTTCAAGCCATTCAATGGTTGGTAAATCAAGATGGTTTGTCGGCTCGTCCAACATCAAAATATCAGGTTCAGGCGCAAGAACGCGCGCAAGCGCAGCACGTCGGGCTTCCCCACCAGACAAATGATTTGGATCTTCTTCACCGGTAAGACCAAGATGGGAAAGCAAATAGCTGGCTCTATGGGGGTCATCGCTTGGGCCCAACCCTGCCTCGACATAGGTAGACACTGTGTCATAGCCATCAAAATCCGGCGCCTGCTCTAGGTATCGAACCGTGGTTGAAGGTTGGAGAAATATCTCACCCCCTTGTGCTTCAAATTGCCCAGACGCAATTTTTAAAAGGGTAGATTTGCCAGACCCATTGCGTCCAATTAGACAAATTCGTTCACCTGGCAGCAGCTGAAAATTGACTTGATGAAGCAAATCATCACCGCCAAAACTATGCTGGATATTGTCCAATTTCAAAATTGGTGGTGCCACATTATACTCCTGAAAAATCGTGAGGGCGCGCGATCAATAGAGCGCGTCCCTTTGCCAGCGAAACCTTGGTCTGCCCATGGGAGACGTTCGACAAGGTAAGCGTTGAACCAAATTCTGTTTTAATATTATCGAGTGGATATTCTGCACCTGATATTGATAGACCTTCGAGGTCTTCAAAAGGCAGAATTGAAAAAAGAGATCCTTTGGGCAATTCTATTTCAAATACGCCCTCATCAAGCGGCCAGCATTCTTCCAAACCCGACGTCATCATTGTTTCAATACCAGCTGTGTGCAATTGCATCATCTGGTGCATCACAGCAATTGTATGATCGTTTCTTGCGCCACCCAAAGCGCCTAGAAAGATGATCGAAGATGCACCTTTTTCCAACGCAGTTTGAACAGCAAGCGCTCCATCACTCATCGCTTTTTGTCGCTCAAAGGTCATTGTTTGGACATGTTTATATTGTTCTTTAAGCGCGTCGGGGGTCGAATCAAAATCACCTATCCAAAGTTCTGGTTCAACGACTAAACTTGCCGCGTGTTTGATCCCGCCATCAGCCGCAATAATCCGGCCTGACCGACATAAAGCCCGGACACGATCATCAATGGTCAAATCTCCGGCGAGTAATATAATAAATGTGCTATCTATGTGCATTGCAGTGTGGGGATATCAGTTTTTGGTCGTTATAACATCAACAATTTTAAATGATTGCGCTTTATATCGAAATCTCGTGGCATGCGCGGTCCTCCTGCTAGGAATTTTCCGCAAATACCGCTACGGTTGCCCGCAAATCAGCTAGATCCGTTAGATAATCGATGAAGACTAATATCCACCACCCAATTCAATATCCAAACCACATTGTTCTTAAAGGCATGAGGAAATGGGTTTCATTCGCTTGTATGGGGTTGGTTTTAAGCAGCTGCATCACTGCAAGCGACCTTGAAGCTGACTTTGCACCATCAGACAATCCCCAAACGTTTAACACGGCTCAGCAAAATGATGAACGCGCCAAACTTGGTGCGGCACAACATCCGAAAATTTTGACAAGTTACGGTGGCGAGTATCAAGATCTTGGTACGTCAAAAATGGTTGCTCGCATTGTTGGTATTTTAACAACGGTGTCAGAAAACCCTCTACAATCCTACCGTATCACAATTTTAGACTCACCTGATGTCAATGCATTTGCGCTGCCCGGAGGTTATTTATACCTCACGCGTGGACTTCTTGCGCTTGCCAATGATGAAGCAGAAATCGCAGCCGTTATCTCTCACGAAATGGCGCATGTGATTGCCAATCACGGCGTGCAGCGTCAACAACGCCAAGACGCTGCACTCATTGCAGGCCAAGTCGTATCAGAAATACTCACAGGTCGCCTTGCAAGTTCAAGCGTGTTGGCTCGCAGTAAGCTAAGACTGGCTGCTTTCTCACGCCAGCAGGAACTACAAGCTGATGAAATTGGTATCCGTATGCTTGCCCAAGCCGGATATGATCCTTTTGCAGCAGTGAGGTTTTTAAAATCGTTAGAAGCTTACAGTACATTTAACAGCAAAAACCCATCTGGATTAAACTTTCTTTCAAGCCACCCGTCTACACCAAAGCGTCGGGCTGCCGCATTAAGACACGCCGAACGCTTTAAAAACGAGCGCGCAAAGATCACTAACAGAACCGCATTTTTAAAAGACATTGACGGGCTTACATTCGGCGATAACGCGCAACATGGATATGTACGCGGACAAACCTTCCTTCACCCAGGTTTGGGGATTAGATTTGATGTGCCACAAGGGTTTGAAATCGACAACACAAGTGATGCAGTTTTAGCCAATGGCCCCAATGACGTTGCAAGCCAGTTTGATGCCGTTGAAATAGACGCAGGCAGCACCTTACGCTCGTATATTTCAAGTGGCTGGATTAAGGGATTGGATACATCATCCATTCGAGACACAACGATCAATGGCCTTCCTGCCTTGACCGCACGCGCCAAAACAGACCGCTGGATTTTTGACGTGACGATTATTCGGTACAGAGAATTTTACTATCGGTTCTTAACCGCAGTACCGCGCAACAAAGCACGCTCGTTGTTAATAGCGGGAAATATTTCCGGTACATTTAAGGCGCTCACCCAAGGTGAAATTGAAAACCTTAAACCTTTGCGCATTCGCGTCGTCCAAGTGCAGGCCGGCGATAGCCTTGCCTCAATCGCTACAAAAATGCAGATCAACTCTCGCAAAGAAGAACAATTGCGAATTTTAAATGCTCTTAGCCCGGGCGCTTCGCTGCAACCCGGTACCTTAATCAAAATAATAGCAGAATAAATCTACCGCCATAATCCCTTATAACTAAAAACAAAAAACCCGAAGCGAACATTATGTCCAAACTTCGGGTTTCTTAATCTTAAGAAGAGATTGAATTAAGCTGCAGCTTCTTCTGAACCGTCTTCAGCTTTCTTACGCTTAGCTGGCGGTGTTTTATTCAAGTTCACTTCGATAAGTTGAATGGCTTCCGTATCAGAGATTTTCTGAACCGCTGACAATTCACGCGCCATACGATCAAGCGCTGCTTCATATAACTGACGCTCTGAGTAAGACTGCTCAGGCTGGTTTTCTGCGCGATAAAGATCACGAACAACTTCAGCTATCTGAATAAGGTCACCAGAATTGATTTTCGCATCATATTCCTGCGCACGGCGTGACCACATTGTCCGCTTGATACGGGCACGGCCTTGAACAACTTTCAATGCGCGCTCAACAAAGTCTGTCTCTGATAACTTACGCATGCCAATTGAAACAGCTTTTGCCACTGGAACTTTCAAACGCATTTTGTCTTTATCGAAATCAATTACGAAAAGCTCAAGTGAATATCCTGCGACTTCCTGCTCTTCAATTGAAGAAATTTGTCCCACACCGTGAGCTGGATAAACAATAGATTCACCAACTTTGAAGCCTTGACGCGTAGAAGATTTTTTTACTTGGGTTGCCATTTGTGTACAAACACTCCCTGCTACATTTCCCGAAATACTAGCTCCGAAAAATTCATATTATGATTTTGCGATACGCCCGCAAAAATTAATCGCCAACTATTTGAGTACAAACAAAAACACCCTCCCGCAGTTAAAAACTAGCGCAGGTGTCATTTAAAATTATCTTGAGATTACCATGCCAAAAAAGTTAAAATGGTCATGGTGTAATATGCCTCGTTTGCCAAACTCTTGTTGTTAGGCGCGAACAATAACACAAAAAACACCAAATTTCAATGCCTTGGCAATTTGCGCTGCCAAAGATCCTAAAAATTGGTTAATCTCTTTAATTATCGGCAATTAAATTATTACCTTTATTCGCTCTAATTCTAGCTTAATCGCCCTGACCTGGAGCTTCTGAGAAGAACTGCTTAAACTTGTCAGCAACACCATCCATGCCTTCAGCGTCACCCGGTGCTTCACGTGCGATTGTAATATTAGGCCATTTATCAGCAAATTCTGTATTAATTTTAAGCCACTTATCAAGACCAGGATCTGTATCTGGAGAAATCGCTTCAGCCGGACATTCAGGCTCACATACACCACAATCAATGCATTCATCGGGGTGAATAACCAACATGTTTTCACCTTCATAAAAACAGTCAACTGGGCAGACTTCAACACAATCCATATATTTGCATCGAATGCAATTTTCAGTCACGATATAAGTCACTTAGAACTCCGGAATATTTTATTAATTAAGGCATCTGGGTAAATGCTTTATCTGGGCAATGCAAGGCATTATGTTCCACAAACTGCTAGCATAATAGACGCATTTTTCAAACGTTAAACTCACCGTAAAAACAAACACGCATCAACTAACCCTTTGAACGAAATTTGTCCATCTCACGGCGTTCTTTTTTAGTTGGTCGCCCTGAGCCGGGTTCACGCAACGCTGGCGGCGCTACAAAACCTGACGCCTCACGTTTCACAGGCTCAGGCGATAAATCCTCATAAAGCTCTTTAGCTTCGACATAAGGTCCGCGTTTTTCACCCGGTGCGAGAATTTTGAGCACAAGTATCTTGCGTTCCAAAGTGATGGTTAAAACATCTTCGACTTTAACCTGATAACTCGCCGAGTTAATTTTGTTGGAGTTTACTCTGATTTTCCCTGCTTCAGCCAGTTTTCCTGCCAAGGTCCTGGATTTCATGACCCTGGCAAAAAAAAGCCATTTATCAACACGTTGTTTCGCAACAGGAGTTAAACTCACTTATTCAACTGATCCTTCAAAGCTGCCAATTTTGCAAATGGTGAATCTGGATCAAGCGGCTTGTCTTTGCGAGGTGGACGATTATTACCACCTGCATTTTTGCCCTTATTATTATGACGCGGTTTGCCCCCGTCTTTATGAGAGCCCTTGCCGCCTTTATTGCCGCGATTACGGTTACCAGAATTATTAGCACCGCCCTTGCCCTGATTTGGACGTGCGCGACTACGATCATTGCGACCCATTGGACGCCATAATAAAACAGGTTTTGGTGCTTCTTCGGTGTCTTCAGGTGCATCTGTTTTTTCTTCAACAGCATCATCTGAACCTTCAGCAGCAGATTTCACCTCTTTAGAAGGCGCTTCGATTGCCTCATCAGATTTGGAAATTTGCTTAGAAGTAACCACTTCAACAACCGGTCCTGCATCTGCACTTTCTGCATCTGTTGAAAGACCATCTAACTGTACCTTTGCAGTTTCGGCAGAAACAGCTTCAGCGCGGTAGCCAAGACCCTTTAGAATTTCTTCGATGTCTTCAGCTGTTGCACCCAAAATTGACAGCATTGCAGGTGTTGAGATGAACGATTTCCCATCATAACCAGCTTCCGGACGTGGGGCATCACCTGGGTTCCAGCTCAATGCTGGACGAATAAGATCAGCCAAACGCTCAAGGATATCAATACGAACGGCACGTTTACCCAAGAAACGGAAACCGGCAAGACGATAAAACTCGCGTTCAAAACTTTGCTCTGTTGGCAGTGATGTGCGACCGGCGGCCAATGCCGGGATGATCTCACCATAACCTGGCTTATCAAAGCCATCATTGTTGATCGCCCAAAGCAGAGTTACAAGCTCAGCCGGCGCAGGCTTAAGCAAAGCCGGCATAAATATGTGGTAAGCGCCAAAGCGGATGCCATAGCGACGCAAAACTCCGCGCGATGTTTGGTCAATGCTTTTGACGGTTTCATGCACATCACGGCGGAATAAAACACCCAAGCTCTCAACGAGTTGGAACGCAAGACCACGGCCTAGGCCATCGATATCTTCTGCACGAGACAATTCATCAAGCGGTTTTAAGATCGTAGTGATATGATGATTTACAAAACGCTCAATGCGTGCTGCGACCAATTCGCGAACATTTTCAGCAACCTGATCATCGGCTAACAACAAAACATTTGGCCGCAAAACATTATCGCCAGATGTAAGTTTACCAACAGGCTCACCCATCCAACGGATCGTTCCGTCATTTCCAATAGCAAAATCGTTATTGCCAGATGCATGCAATCGAGCCGCACGCGCTTCAAACTCAATCGCAAGAGCTTTTTGCGCAGCACCTGTCACCGCTTTTGCATCCAGACCTTCAGCGGAGCTATCCGGTACAAATCTAAATCCTGTTAGTTGTCCAACAAGATGACCTTCGACGAACATATCGCCATTTACACTAATTTCTGCTTCTAGCATCGTCTTCTCTCTTAAACGCCTCATCAGCACAGATGTCCTGCGGTCTACGAAGCGTTTCGTCAACCTTTCATGAAGCGCATCTGATAAATTGTTCTCTATTTCTCGTGTTTTTTCCTGCCAATGGTTAAAATTTCTAAGCCATCCCGGATGATTTGCAACATAAGTCCATGTTCTTATCTGTGCGATTCGCGCGGAAAGAGTATCAATTTCTCCATCAGTTTTATCTAATAATTTAATCTGTCTAGCAATATAATCTTCATTCAAGGCACCTTTTTGAACAAGGTCTTTAAAAAGTATAGCGATCAACTCAGCATGTTGTGCTGGGGCAATCCGCCGATAATCTGGTAATGCGCATATATCCCATAAAAGTTCAACGTTTTCCGCTCGTTCAGTCAGCGAAATAATGTCATCATCTCGAGACAAAAACTCCAATGCTCTTTGATCTACCGCAGGAACAGCTTTCGTCAGTCCATCAACCTTTGGCACTTTCTCCAAACTATGTTTGAGCGCCTGCAAAGATGAGAAATCAAATTCTTTCGTCCGCCACTGCAGTATTTTCACTGGTTCAAAAACATGCGCTTCCAACCGTTCAATCGTCTCATCACTGAAAGGGGCGGCGTGTCCGGTCACACCAAATGTACCATCTTGAGTGTGTCGACCTGCGCGACCGGCAATTTGCCCCATCTCGGCGATATTAAGCGGGCGATATTGAAAGCCATCAAACTTATGGTCTTGTGCAAAAGCAACATGCTCAACATCCAAATTTAAGCCCATACCAATGGCATCAGTGGCGACAAGATAATCGACGTCCCCATTTTGATAAAGCTCAACCTGGGCATTTCGTGTTCTTGGAGACAACGCACCTAATACGACAGCAGCGCCACCTTTTTGGCGGCGAATAAATTCAGCAACGGCATAAACTTCTTCTGCAGAGAACGCGACAACAGCTGAACGGCGCTTTAGGCGAGAGATCTTTTTCGATCCTGCATATTCAAGCTTTGATAAACGTGGGCGCTCCATGATGTGAATACCCGGCAAAAGCTTTGTCAGCACGCTGCGCATAATATCAGAGCCAAGAAACAGGGTTTCCTGCGTGCCTCTTAAATGCAAAAGCCGGTCCGTAAAGACATGCCCGCGCTCTAAGTCTGATGCGATCTGAACTTCATCGACCGCTACAAATTCTGCGCTGGTCTGACGTGGCATCGCTTCAACGGTACAAACTGTATAGCGCGCGTTTTTTGGGCTGATTTTTTCTTCACCTGTGACGAGCGCAACAGCACCCTCACCCACGCGCAACACCAGACGTTGATAAACCTCACGCGCCAAAAGCCTTAGCGGCAATCCAATAACGCCAGATTTATGCGCAACCATTCGCTCCAACGCATAATGGGTCTTTCCAGTATTTGTAGGACCCAAAACGGCTGTTACCCCGCGTCCAGATAGGATGAGCGGAGAACTCGCACCAGGGGCTGTATTGGCAGCTGTAATGTCGGAATGTCTATTCATAATCGAAACTCTAAAATCGGATTACATTGCTAGCATAACGGATCTTACCTTCATACCCAAAATCGCCTCGCAGACCCCTTCCTCATAACCGATGTTAACGATTGACGCCATTAACCTTTGGAACAGGGGCGGAACGAATCAGAGACGAATCACTGACATTGAAAGTTTCCCGTTTCGTTCACCCCCATATTTAGTTTAATATAGACCTATTGTGACAAAATGGAGCCTGAAGACCATTAACCTTTCATCACTTGTGATTTCAAAGGTTAATTTACACACGACGCTCATCTAAACCACCGACCAAGCGGCAGGAATAATCTAGCTTAAGCAAAAATTTACGAAGACAAACAAATCATTAAAATTTTAATCAAATTTGATTTAAATACATTAAGAAATAGACCAAAGGCGGAACGAATCAGAGACGAATCGCTGACATTGAAAGTTTCTCGTTTCGTTCACCGCTACATCTGGTAAAAACAGCAGTATCATGCACTAAAAACGATGCAAAATAGCTGCCCGCAATATATGCAGGAGTGTTGGCAGTTAACGAAGGTTAAAAAAGCATTAAAAAAGGCGCCTCATAGAGACGCCTTTTGAAACTAAAACTTAACAAAGTCTTAAGTAAAGTATTGTCCACCATTGGCAGAAATTGTTGAGCCAGTGATAAAGCCGGCATCATCTGACGCTAGAAAAACAACACAGCGTGCGATCTCTTCAGGCTCACCTAAACGACCAACCGGGATAAGCGGCAAGATGTGCTTATTTAATACATCTTCATCAATCGCTTTAACCATTTCAGTTCCAATATAACCTGGACAAATAGCATTGACCGTAATGCCAGCACGCGCACCTTCTTGTGCAAGTGCGCGTGTCAAACCAATGTCACCAGCTTTAGCAGCTGAATAGTTTGCCTGACCCGCTTGGCCTTTTTGACCGTTGATCGAAGAAATATTGATCACGCGACCAAATTTACGACTGCGCATACCAGTCCAAATAGGGTGAGTCATGTTAAACACACCATTTAAGTTGGTATTGATCACTTCGTTCCATTTTTCAGGTGTCAATTTATGGAACATGCCATCACGAGTAATACCAGCATTGTTAACAAGAATTGAGATCTCACCGAGATCTGCTTCAACTTTCGCAATACCATCAGCACATGCCTGGTAGTCAGCCACTGACCATTTATAAGCTTTAATGCCTGTTTCAGCAGTAAATGCTGCTGCCGCATCATCATTGCCCGCATAGTTTGCTGCAACTGTGTAACCTGCAGCTTTCAAAGCAATCGAAATTGCTGCGCCGATACCGCGTGTTCCACCTGTGACTAGTGCTAGTTTACTCATGTTTAAATCGTCCCTTTTGTTTTTGTACCTGCTAGATGCCCCCTAGCAATTTGACTAGGTTCCTACCTAACAGGTTCCTCCGTTTTATACCCGTGCGATTATGTAATGGCTGCCTAACGCTCTACGCAGAGCGCAACGCCCATGCCGCCGCCGATACATAATGTTGCAAGACCCTTATGCACGTCACGACGTTCCATTTCATGAAGCAATGTTGTCAAAACGCGAGCACCTGATGCACCAATTGGGTGACCAATAGCAATCGCACCACCATTGACATTCACGATCTCTGGATCCCAGCCCATATCAACGTTTACAGCGCAGGCTTGTGCTGCAAAGGCTTCATTGGCTTCAACAAGATCAAGATCGCCAACAGACCAACCAGCGCGTTCAAGCGCTTTGCGTGATGCAGGGATTGGACCTGTGCCCATGATTTGCGGATCAACGCCAGCGGTTGCCCAAGATGCAATCCGTGCCATTGGTTTAATGCCACGTTTATTGGCTTCTTCTTCAGACATCAAAATCGCAGCAGCTGCACCATCGTTTAAACCGGACGCGTTTGCAGCTGTGACCGTACCTTCTTTATCAAATGCAGGACGAAGT
>CAJQOR010000165.1 GCA_905479965.1 uncultured Rhizobiaceae group bacterium
CCTGAAAATGATATTGAACGCAAGGCACTTGCCAACTACGTTGTGCAAACTTTGCCCGATCCCAATTATGGAGGGCAACTGCAGGATCTAGCCGTGCCGGGACTATCGGCAGAAGGTACAATGGTCATTTCTTATTTCGAAACACCAGTTACCCTTGCAGATGGCACAATCATTTCTTTACGTAAACCAAATTACAAAGTTGAGAACCTCGGCTTTGGTGATTTGCACCCTTCAACAACGCTATCACCGCGAGTGACACCACAAATGATTGGTTTGGGATTAATCGAAGCTATTCATCCATCCGATATTTTGGCTTTGGCGGATCTTGACGATAAAAACGGCGACGGAATATCTGGCAAACCGCAATATCAATACAATGCCGCCACCGATATGTTGGAACTGGGCCGTTTTGGTTGGAAAGCACAAAATGCTACTGTCGAAGGCCAAAGTGCGGGTGCATTTTCAGGAGATATTGGCATTTCCTCCCCACTTGCAATGTCACCTTTCGGCGACTGCACAGACTTACAAGAAAAATGTCTTGAGTTTCCGACAGGTGTACAGCCAAGATTAGGTCAAAGCGAAGCGCCAGATCCCGTGTTGGAACTTGTGACATTCTATTCAGAGAATTTAGCCGTTCCTCAACGCCGCAATGTCGATGATGTAAACGTATTACGTGGAAAAGAACTGTTTTATAATTCTGGCTGTATCGCTTGCCATACACCGAAATTTGTCACGAGCCGCAAAGCCAAAAACAAGGCGCAAAAATTCCAGTTAATTTGGCCCTACTCCGATTTTCTCCTTCACGATATGGGTGAGGGATTGGCTGATAATCAGCCTGTGGGTACGGCGAATGGAAAAGAGTGGCGTACGCCGCCTTTGTGGGGCATTGGATTAACCGAAACTGTCAGTGGGCATACATTCTTTTTACATGATGGTCGGGCAAGAAATCTCATGGAAGCCATCTTGTGGCATGGCGGTGAGGCTCAGCAATCGAGAGATGCTTTCGCAAGTATGGCAAAATCTGAACGTAGTGCACTCATCACATTTCTAGAAAGTCTCTAATGCGAATATTAGTTGCCATCATCTTTTGTATTTTGAGTGTTATTCCATCAGCTGGGCGGGAAGCTGGGGCGACTGCGCGCGTGCTATCTAATGTTCTGATACATTATATTCAACCGCGATATGCGGATCTTCATGCAAAGTCTCAAGCATTGCAGGGCGCGACAGCGAAATTGTGCGAAATGCCATCGGATATGAATTTCAAAAGCGTACAACAATCATATTTGGATTTCGCAAACTCTTGGGCTCACATTGAGTGGTTTCGCGTTGGTCCCATCATGTCGAAAAACCGTGTTGAGCGCATTTTATTTTATCCAGACAGAAAATCGACCGGACTGAAACAAGTTCAGCGCGCGATTGCAAACAAAGATGTAAGTGTCACAAGCTTTGATAGCATCATAAAAAAGAGCGTTGCAGTGCAAGGTTTAGGTGCATTGGAATTTATTTTGTTTGAAACAGGCGCGAAGGCGTTAGATACAAATGATGGCGTATTTCGGTGTCAGTTTGCCCATGCGGTGACGCAAAACCTGTCTGATATATCCAAAACACTCTCAGCGGGCTGGGTAAATGGTGGCATCGCAGCAAATTTTTGGCTCAACCCAGGTGATGAAAATCCGTTGTTTCGAAATGATAATGAAGCGTTAAGTGTTTTGATCGGAACGATGGTTCACGGGTTAGAGGCATTGCGTGATGTGCGCATTGGAGCTTTTTTAAAAGATGAGGCTAAACTCGATCGCCCAAAATCTGCGCTGATGTGGCGATCAGAAAACACGCTTGCGATGATCACAAATGGACTTTCAGGGCTGAGTGAGTTTTTCACAAAAAGCGGCATTGAGCAGCTTTTACCGCAGCAAAATAGTGCGCTTGGAGACACGGTCCGTTTTGAATTTAATCAGGCGATCAATACGGCATATTCGGTAAAAAAGCCGGTGTTTGAACTCATACAATCTCGAGATGATCGTCAAAAACTGGCTTACTTAAAATTGGCCATCGGTTTTGCAATTTCCCGCATTGATAATGATTTTTCACAACAGCTGGGTCTTTCAGCTGGGTTTTCATTTGGAGATGGGGATTGATGCGGCTAGAGCTTGATAGGCGCGCATTTTTACAAGGTGTTGGCGCGAGTGTAAGTGCAAGTATTTTACCTAATCGCGCAGGCGCAACAGCTCTGAGCGATGATGCGATTTTTGCAGCAGGCTTTAAACAAGCGGATGGAAATTTTGGTCTCGCACTTCTCTCAGAAACAGGGGATATCTTATTTGAACATAAATTACCCGCGCGCGGCCATGGTCTAGCTGCGCATTCACGTTCGCAATGGGCGATTGTCTTTGCTAGGCGTCCAGGAAATTTCGCGTTGGCCTTTGATCCCAAAAACGCCAAAGAACCACAACTTTTTACAACACCCATCAGCCGACATTTTTATGGTCATGGTGTTTTCTCATCAAACGGCAAATTACTATTTGCGTCAGAAAACGATTTCGATACTGGTGACGGTAAAATTGGCATTTATGATGTCGCGGACGGCTTCACTCGCGTTGGTGAGTTTAGCTCTGGTGGCATCGGCCCGCATGAGATAATCGTGTTGCCAGACGGCAAAACACTTTGCGTAGCAAATGGTGGGATCAAAACACATCCGCAATTTCCTCGCGCCAAGTTAAATCTTGAGACGATGCGTTCCAATATTGCCTTTATTGATATGGCGTCTGGTGCGATCAAAGACGTTCATCAACTGCCAACAACATGGTCATTACTATCAATGCGGCACATGGCATGTGATAAAAATGGCAATGTATGGATTGGTGGGCAATATGAAGGAAATGCCTTCGATCGTGCTCCGCTCATTGCGAAAGTCTCACTTGGTAACGTGTTAGAATTTATAGATTTGTCGGCTAAGCAAATGATTGGTTTTAAAAATTATATCGGATCCGTATCGGTCAATAATCACGAAGGTGTTGTCGCTTTATCATCACCCAAGGGTGGTCAGGTTTTGATGCTAAATTGCGAGAATGGCAATGTCATTGATTCACATTTTGATGCGGGCATATGCGGTCTTGCGCCTTTGCAAAACAAATTTATTGAAAGTAGTGCAAACGGCCGTTTTGGACCAGTTCAGCATCAGCATAATTGGGATAATCATATTGGACGAATTTAGATAACCTTGTGATGTGTCATCGCCAACTTACGGCGCCAAACGCGGGAATGATCAATTCACTAGTGTTAAAGTTGAGACCGGCAACCAGTCCTAAAAAGTTCATTTCAAAACCAACATTACCGCCAATTTCAAAGCCGAAATAACCGCCGGCCGTTGCAAACAATGCGCCGTCTTTTTTGCGCCCGATCCATCGGCCGTCAGCTGGAAAGTCTCGGCCGACCGCAGTGCTTGGTGCATTTGCCGTAAGTTCAGGAAACTGGCTCAGAATATGCGCTACAAAAGTGTTGGAATTCGGTCCCGGCCAAAGCGTGTAATCACCGCGATCGCGCCATTTATAATTTGCAATTGCGGTTTCCACAGATGGAATAACTTCGAATGCCTTATCTCCAGTTATCTTGTGGCTGATCACAGGTTTATTTGAATACCAATGCCCATCTGCGTCATAGGCATTTTTGCGTAAGGGGGTACCCCAACCAACAACATCATAGCGATCGTAATTGCTTGTGCCCTTTGGCTTTAGCACCAACCATGAATGCGTAGCGAAAGCACCTTTGAGGCCACCGGTGCGAGCGGTTAATACAAAAACCGCAGCTTCGTCTTTTAAAGGGTTTGAGGGCAGTACACCTGCACTTGACCATTGTGCGTTTCGCCAACTCGATGGACGATCGGATAATGCCCAAACACCGAAATGTACGATCGCAGGCAATATGAAAACCGCGAAAAGTACAATGATGACTTTCAAACTTAGTCGCATCATGCGTGCTGTAAATTTCAACATATGTTTCACCTAATTTACAATTGTGAAATCAATATGGCGCACTTAGCTATCTGGCTGAAAGTTTATCATTGAAATGAATAATTGCGCACGCGTTCGAAGTGTCTTCGAACTATCACTTGGATGAGGGCGACAATTTGCGAAAGCAAATGGCGCACCCGGGAAGATTCGAACTCCCGACCCCTTGATTCGTAGTCAAGTACTCTATCCAGCTGAGCTACGGGTGCGAATGACGTGAATATTTTGAACGTCTGCCGTTCTCCTAATAGGTCATCATCAGTTTTGCAAGCATCAATTTAAAAAACTATCAATTTGTCAGAAAAATTTCTGTCAGATGCCAAATTTCAATTTCAAACTACACAGAATGTGGGATGGTAATTTCAAATCGCGTGCCAGGTGTCGATTTTTCAGCGAGAATAATATCTCCGCCATGCGCTTGGACCAATTCCCGAGCAATCGCGAGACCTAACCCGGTGCCACCGGCACGCGTCGACCCTTGGAATGGCTTAAATAAATGTTCTTTCGCTCGCGCTGGCATCCCAGGCCCTGTATCATCGATTGAAATACAAACCGCATTGTCTTTTATCTCAGCATCAAGGCATAAGCGCTTCACAATGGCAGGATCGGCATCATAGTCAGATTTAAGAGCTTGAATGGCATTGCGAGAAATATTGTTAATCACACGGAACAATTGCTCACTATCAGCATGTAATTCCAATTCATTGGGCACTTTTGAGATGATTTCAATGTTATCATCTTGAATATCATTACTCAAAACGTCTTTGATTTCTGCTGTGAGCGCAGCCAATTTTATCACGCGGCGTTTTGGTTCAGCTTCTTGTGCACGTCCATAGCCCAGCACTTCGCTTGAATAGCCCACCGCGCGGTCTATGGTTTGCAATAATTTTGGAGCAAAACGTTTAACCATCGGATCATCAACATTGGCCATGCGGTCTGAGATTAATTGTGCGGAGGTTAGAATATTGCGCATGTCGTGATTAATTTTGGAGACGGCCAATCCCAAATCTGCGAGCCGTTTTTGTTGGCGCAAAGTGCTGTATAATTGTGTTTGCATCGCAGATAAATGTTGCTCGGCCAACCACAATTCATCATCGCCTTGTTCTGGTTTGATAATGCGCGTTGCATCTTCCGGGTTATCCGAGAAATTTTGCATCGACCATGTAAGTCGGCGAATAGGCTGGAGCATCAATCGGTTGATGGTAAAAAACAAAAGTCCTGCCGTAATCGCGGCGATAATCAGCGAGATAAATAAAACATTTCGGCTATAGATCAACATAGCATGGCGGAGCTGATCTTCACTTATGATCAATTCGATTTGAAAATCACTGCTTTCACCAACCGATCCCAAAACGCGGATAATCCTGTCGCCGCCATAAAATAGCGTTTCAAATGCATGCATTATCGCGGTGATAGGCCCGGTGCTATCAAGATCATAGCTGGCTGAAATCGATGGTGGCATCTCTTCAGATGCGACAATACGGGATGTGCCATCTTTGCGCAGGATAATTGCCTTTGTGCCAGTCGACATTAATGTATCACTTTGAACTTTTGCGGAAAGTTCCGTTATTTGCTGGCTTTCAAAAACGATACTAGCCGCGGCCGCTGTATTCAAACGGTCTTCAAGCCATCTCAGGCGTGTGTTTGCAATGGAAGGAACAAAGGCCAATACCTCCGCTAGCATAACAAAAATGATCGTCAGTGTGATCAATTTGCTTTGCAGCCCGCGCACTGGCTTAGTGCCAATCTCTTGCGCGGGTTGAATATTTTCTAGCTCTAGTTTTTCATGCGACATGTGTGGCCCGCGTATAATTTGTCCAATAGGTTTTTTTACTATCAACCAAATTTCCGCAAAAATCCAATAACTGCGCGAACAAATGGCTTACTTGTAATCGGTCCGTAATGCGTCATCACCGCACGCTTGCCAATTTCTGACATTGTTGGGTAAGGAGGAATGTAACCGCGAACATTTGATAGCTTCATTTTGTTGGTAATGGCAAGTGCCCACATATTGATCATCTCGCCTGCACCAGCGCCTGCAATTGCTACGCCAACTAAACGACCTTTTTTATCGGCGATGATTTTTATCAAGCCATCAGTTTTGCGCTCAGCGCGTGCACGATCGTTCTCAGCATATTCCCATTTCAACACGGAGATTGTATCGCCATATTTTTCACGTGCCTGTGCTTCAGTGAGCCCAACATTCGCCAGCTCAGGTTCTGTGTAAGTCGCCCAAGGAATGATCTCGCGATTTTCCTTTGCAGGAAGACGGAATAAAATTTGCTGAACAACCAAGCCTGCGTGGTAGCCCGCCACATGGGTGAACTGGAAACCACCTGCAACATCGCCAATGGCATAGACGCGTTTGTTGGATGTGCGCATATTATCGCCAACCTTAATGCCGCGACGGTCATAATCGATTTGGGCCTGTTCTAACCCAAGTCCGTTGACATTGGCTGCGCGACCCGTTGCAACAAGCACATGTGATCCTTTGATGTCGCGCTGTCCGTCACTTGTTTCAACTGTGACAGAAACCCCAGACTTAACTTTCGCCAGTTTGACCACTTTTGTGTCTTCTAAGATTTCGACACCTTCTGCGCGAATGCGCTTTAACACAACGTCCGCAAGTTCAGGATCATCCTTACCGAGCGCTTTAAAGCCTTCAACAACCGTAACCTTTGAACCAAGGCGGTGGTGGGCTTGCGCCATTTCCATACCAATTGGGCCGCCACCGATGACGATTAAGTGGTCTGGGCGCTCAGTTAGTTCAAAAATGGTTTCATTAATCAAGTAATCAACATCATCAATGCCCGGAATTGGCGGCACAAAGGCAGATGAGCCCGTTGCAATTACATAGCGTCTGGCTTTGATAAGGGTATCGCCTGCTTGAACGGTATCGGCATCGATAAATACGCCGGCTTGTTCAATGACATTGACGCCCAGTGATCGGAAACGCTCAGGTGAATCATGCGGTGCAATCCCACCAATGACATCTTTGATATGTGCGTTCACTTCAGCAAAGTTAACATCAACTTTATCGACATGGACACCAAATTTTTTGCCATCAATGGCAGCGCGGGCGTGCTTGCCAGCAGCGATGATCGCTTTGGAAGGGACGCAACCGTAATTAAGGCAGTCGCCACCCATTTTACCTTTTTCTAAAAGTACAACTTCGACACCGAAGGCCGCCGCTGCGGCTGCGACCGAAAGACCGCCTGAGCCGCCGCCGATTACACAGATATCTGGAGTAATTGTTTTTGACATTTGAAATGTCCCCCTATTAATTCTTCTAAGACGTTGTCAGTCGTTTATTTGTTACGAAATCTGCGAACGATTGATGGGATGGTTGCCACAGTTGCAAGCGCTGCAAATGCAATGGTGATTTCCGGTGTAATCAAGTCAGATACGGATGCTTCTTGTCCTGATTGCGCAGCTGCCATAAGCACGCTGTCAACGCCTTGACCAAGATAAGTATAAGCAAATGTACCCGGCAAAATGCCGATGATTGTAGCGCCCATATAAGTGCGTAGTGGAATTTTAAACAAAGCTGGCACAATGTTCATGACAAAGAACGGGAACACAGGAGCTAAACGTAAAATAATCATATAGCTGAACGCGTCTTTTTGAAAACCTTCAGATAGTTTAGCTGCAAATGGCCCAGCACGATCTCGCAAGAAGTCGCCAAAAGCAGTTTGCGCTGCTTTAAACAAGATGGCGGCACCGATGGTTGCGCCAATTGCAGTTAAAACACCACCTAAAAACCATCCGAATAAAAATCCGCCAAAAATTGTTAAAATAGAAGCGGCTGGGAATGAGAAGGCAACGGCTGCAATATATAAGAAGAAGTACATCGCAGATGCTAAGATTAGATTTTCGCTGACAAAGGATTGCAAAACATCACGCTTTTCAGCAAGTGCGTTGAGCGATAGATAATCGTGAAGACCCGCTGCGTAGCCAACAGCTAATCCGGATAAAACAATGAGGACTGGCAAAAAGCGTTTCAGCATGCTTCCTGTTTTTTTCTGGGTTGCATCTGACATTATTTTTTGATCCGTATCGTTTAATGTTGTGTTCATTTCCATTTTATCTCTCCAAAATGTCGGACATCAGTCCGTCGTTGAGGAAGGGATAAACTTTTGCGCGATCACATACCAATGACATTCGATCGCGTTCATCAAACTATATGTGAGCAATGCTAACGTTCAACTCACACTGTTGTGAGCTTTCTTAAAAAAACCTTTCATAAGCCGTTTTCATTTTAACAATCTTAGAAAATCTATCTCTATCCGATCAATTATAAGATCATACCCGTTTGAGACGGCTTATTTATTGACAATGTAAGGTTTTGATGTCTATAAGCCGCTCTTGTAGGTGTTTGACGTCCAAAAGGCCGCAGATATCGACTTTAACAACGCTCCTGTAAAAATACAGACTTTAAGAAGGGCCGCACACCGCGGTATTAAAATAAATGACAAAGCGTACTTTTCAACCATCAAAGCTTGTTCGCAAGCGTCGTCATGGTTTCCGTGCACGTCTCGCCACTAAAGGTGGACGTAAAGTTCTAGCAGCTCGCCGTTCACAAGGTCGTAAACGTTTATCTGCATAAGTTCATAAATCTTGCAGCCTGACTTGAAAGGGCTGAAGTTGATTTCACAACATTCAATTTCCCGCGTCGAGCGTTTGACCAAACGAGCTGAATATTTAGCAGCTCGCAATGGAAAGAAGCGGCGCGGTAAATATTTCTTGCTTGAAGTTCTCGATCGTGGTGATTGTGAAAACTATGGCGAGCTGAGGCCACCTCGAATTGGTTTCACCGTTACCAAGCGGCAAGGCAATGCGGTTAAACGGAACCGTATACGCAGGCGTTTGAAAGAAGCGGTTCGGCTCAAAGCGCATGAATTTTTGCTGCCTGGCCACGATTATGTCTTAATCGGTCATGATGAACTATTGGATGCGAGCTTCGATGACATTATCTATAGCCTTGAACAACGCTTCAAAAGTAAGAAAAACTCTGATAGAAACCCGCGGACAGGCGTAAAACATAAAAATAGTGTTGCCGAGTGTAAGGATTAATAATGGAAAACAGTCGTAATTATTTTCTGGCGATCGGCCTATCAGTACTTATATTTG
>CAJQOR010000166.1 GCA_905479965.1 uncultured Rhizobiaceae group bacterium
GTCAGCGCATCGTTGAGCTCGATAGCTCTGAAACGTTCAAAAGCATCAAACGCGATAACTTGGCGTTGTTCGACAATGGACTGAGCCAGAAGCGAGACAAAATTCTTTTGAGGAAGTATTGTTTGCAAAGGTTCAGTGCGAGTTTCCTGCCCCGCGCCATCAATAGCAACAAGCGTGATATAAACCTCCTCACCAGCCAATGGGTGATCGGTTAGATCATAGCTTGTATTTGCCAAACCATCTTGCGTTGATCTTCGTGGCAGTTGCAGGTCCACCACAGGATCTTCATATAATTGCAAGGCATGATCATCGACGCCATAAATAGATGTAATTTCCGCTCGTGCACCAATAACACCATAGTCATCCGTTGTTTTATAAGCGAGTTGCAAGGCGCCGTTTTGGGCTTGGGTTGGTTCCTCGTGAAAATCAATTTCAGGCGGATTATCTGCGATAACTGCAAGTTCCCACGAATGACTATCCAGCACGGTCAAAGTACCATCTTCATCAGGAATATATTCAAAACTCATCGAGGATTGCGTGCTGTCAGCTGATTGTGACAGTGGCAGAATGGTGCCATCTGTCGCCGTAAAGCTTACATTGAGTGGTTCAGTGTTTTCACCTTGGTTTAAGCCCATAATGCGAATTGTAACCTTGCTCTTTTCTGGAACTGAGATTGCAGTTTCGCGTGACCGTAATTGGTTTAAGAATATGGGTGCGCGATTGGTATATGCGGGTGGTGTCACCCATGCATCGATACGAACAAAGTCCGCGTTTTGTTCAATAGGCGGACGCAAGTTTACGACATCGCTCAGTTGGCCTGATTGTCCTGAAAAAGAATATGCAAAGCCTGAAACTAACAGTAAAAGCACGAAAACGCGCAATGCATATGGGTCTCTGTCTGGAATATCTGATTGATACTTGCCACGCTCGACATCTGATAGTTTTGCCCACATCCGCGACTTGTGCTCTTTCCATAAGGCAGAGGCGGTTTCATCTTCTGTTTGGCTTATGGACTGAAGCTGTATCGCAATACCTTCATGATCAATTTTGTTGTCTTGCTCTATGCGCGCATTGACTTCATGCGTTTCTGGTAATTTGAAGGTCTTGAAATTACGAAGAGAGAGGATGAAGCTAACAATCAAAATTGCTGCAAGAATATATCCAACCCAGAAGGGAGCGATGCGAAATGCGCCAAACCATGAGAAGGCCACGAATGCGCCAACGATGCTGATGGGAACAAACGCTGCGGACCACAAACGTTCAAAAATCATGATGGTACGCGTGACAAAGCGATGTTTCGCTAGTTTTCCTTTGATGTCAAAGGGGCGTTCGCTCATGGACCCTCGCACGTGGTTTTCACTTTGATTTGCAGAGCCTATCATGCTCTTGTGTCAAAAACGAGGTTATATATAGGAGAAGATCGAATTTCACGTCACACAAATTTGTGATGATCTATTTCAGCCAACTAGGCATAGAGTCCATTGCGATGATGTCCTGTACTTCTTGGCGAGGGCGTATCACGTGATATTCGCTGCCATTGACCAAAACCTCTGGAACAAGTGGTCTTGTGTTATATGTGCCAGATTGTACCGCACCATAAGCGCCCGCACTACTCACTGCGATCAAATCGCCGGGCTTTGGTTCTGACATTTGGCGATTAAGCGCAAGATAGTCCCCCGTCTCGCAAACAGGGCCTACAATATCAGCCGTCATTGCAGGTGAGTTTACCGCAGAGATTTCGACCGGCAAAATCTCATGGAATGCATCATAAAGCGTTGGGCGAATAAGGTCATTCATCGCGCCATCAACAATTACAAAGTTTTTCTCGCCACCATCTTTGACGTAGATTACTTCGGTGACCAGAATACCTGCATTACCTGCAATAAGGCGACCCGGCTCCATTAAAACCTTACATTCTAATGATTTGAGACGTTCTTCTGCTACTTTTGCATATGCGATCGGATCAGGTGGTGGAGAAATGTCATTTTTATAAGGGATACCCAAGCCACCGCCAATATCGACGTGATCAATTTCATGACCTTTTGATCTTAGGCTTTCAACAAGGTCAACGACGAGAACAAATGCATCGTCAAATGGTTGAAGGTCGGTGATTTGACTACCAATATGCATATCAATGCCATGAGCATCGATGCCTTCCATTTTGCTCGCACGCTCAAAAACCTCTGGTGCGCGCTTATAGGAAATGCCGAACTTGTTTTCTTTTTTGCCCGTTGAAATTTTGGCATGGGTTTTGGCGTCTACATCAGGGTTTATTCTGAACGATACAGGGGCTTTGATACCCATTTTTAAGGCGCGTTGATTGAGCAGTTCCAATTCAGGTTCCGATTCAACGTTAAAGCACAAGATACCAGCTTGCAACGCTGCATCCATTTCGTATGCTTTTTTGCCAACACCGGAGAAGACGATCTTTTTTGCATCAATTCCAGCCTGCAGCGCACGTCTTAATTCGCCTTCTGAAACGATATCAACACCTGAACCAAGATCCGCCAATGTCGCAAGGATAGCTTGGTTTGAGTTTGCCTTCATTGCGTAACAAACAAGCGAGTCTAAACCTGAAAACGCATCTTTATAAACGCTGAAATGACGTGCAAATGTTGCCGTTGAATAGCAATAAAATGGTGTGCCAACTTCGCGGGCGATTTCTTGAATAGAAACGCCTTCAGCGTGCAATACGCCATCGATATAATCAAAATGGTTCATGAGTTACTCTTCAAACTAGTCTAACAGAATGCCAGGTTTTTTTGGCGTTTCGTTTGTCACTGGTTGTGTCACAGGTTCAGCGATTGAGGTCGGTGCAATCAAATCTGTTTTACTGCCACATGCGGACAATACGCACATAAGAGCGGCTAGCAGGATAGAAAGTCTTGAAAGCTTCATGAGCCATGTCCTTTGTAAGGCTTGAATAGTGAGCAACCTTTTAACGAAAAAATCAACACAAAGCACCCCCTTTTTTAATCTAAGGATTTTTAAAAAGAGCTCGCGCGCTTTGGTTAGTTTGATAACCAGCTTTTCGATTTCCAATATTTAATCTGCTCGCGCACATTGTCAGGCGCGGTTCCACCATAGCTTATTCGTGACGCAACAGATGCTTCAACGGTTAGCACTGAATAAATATCGTTGGTGATTGCGCTATTGATCTGCTGTAAATCAGACAATGCAAGTTCATGTAATTCAACGCCTTGGGTTTCTGCCAATGCAACGGCTGCACCTGTCGCATGGTGCGCATCACGAAATGGAAGCCCAGCCTCTCGAACCAGCCAGTCGGCTAAATCAGTTGCAGTTGAAAAGCCAGAACCTGCCGCTTTGTGCATTGCATCTTTGTTAACATGCATATCTGCAACCATTCCGGCCATTGCTGCAAGTGCAAGCTCTAAGCTGTTGGCAGCATCAAAGACTTGTTCCTTGTCTTCTTGCATGTCTTTTGAATAGGCAAGCGGAAGACCTTTCATAACTGTTAAAAGACCAACCATGGCGCCATTTATGCGCCCGGTTTTTGCACGTACCAATTCAGCCGCATCCGGGTTTTTCTTTTGCGGCATTATAGACGAGCCGGTTGAAAATGAATCTGAAAGCTTCACAAAGTTAAATTGTGGTGTCGACCAAATGACGATCTCTTCTGCAAGGCGAGATAGGTGCGTTGCGCAGATTGTTGCCACAGATAGATATTCCATAGCAAAATCACGATCAGATACGCTGTCTAAAGAGTTGCGCGTTGGTTCTCTGAAACCAAGTGCTTTTGCCGTTTGATGACGGTCAATTGGAAAACCAGTTCCCGCAAGGGCCGCCGCGCCCAATGGGCATTCATCCAAGCGGTCAATACAATCTAAAACACGAGACAAGTCACGATAGAACATTTCAACATATGCCAAACAGTGATGACCGAACGTTACAGGCTGGGCGGTTTGCAAATGCGTAAAGCCTGGCATGACGGTATCGGCGTGCTCTTCGGCGCGCGTGATAAATGCGGATATAAGCTGCT
>CAJQOR010000167.1 GCA_905479965.1 uncultured Rhizobiaceae group bacterium
TCAGATTTCTCAATTGATTATTCAAATGGTGCAGCCGTTAATGGAGATATGCCCGAAACGCAAAAACAACTCGAAGAAATGCCAAAACGAGCAAAAGCTCTTGGCAAATTGTCCGGTATTTTCGCTGCAACGCCTGAAACAAGCGTCAAATACGCTAAATGGGGCTATAATTTCGTCAATGTCAGCTATGACATAGCGCTGATTAATGCGGGAAGTGATGCGTTTTTGAAAGCTGCAGAGCTGAAAAGCTAGCTACTTTCAGCTGCCGATCCATCGCAAATAACACATTTGTCGCATGGTGCAAAAGCGGTGGTTATGCATAGTGGATGCAACGTTCAACAACATTTAGATTGACCATGACTGTCTCTTATAATTTTGTCAGTAAACTTGCAGCCATATTGTGTTTTACTCTTTTTATATGCCTTTTACTGGCTCCAGACCTCATTTACTGGGTATTTGGGCTGGTTGGGAATGACGTATCTGATCTTATGGCACGACGTGCGGCCACATTATTTTTAGGGGTGTCGGTGATCATTTTCTTATCGCGCAATGCACGACAATCTCAATTGCGCCAAAACCTTTGCGTCGGGCTCGCTGTGATGATGACAGCTTTAGCAGCGGTCGGAATGTTTGAATTTTTCCGTGGTGCTGTGGGTGCAGGCATTTGGCTTGCAATTACGACCGAAATCGCGTTCGCTGCGGCATATTTTTCTATGTCAAAGAAGGGATGAATTCAGTTTTTAAGACTAGCGTTTGGCAGTCATTGCGTAATGAACGTCGTTTGGATTAGACACTTCCCGCGTAACAACCACAAAATTGGACTGATCGTAATTTTTACCCACACGAGATTTTGTATCTTCCAACATCTGCGGAGCTTCTTCGAGCATATACTGAGTGTGGAAATTAGAGATATCCGGCGTTTGTTTTCTTTGGCCATGAGCCATGGCATCAAAATGCTTATCATCGACAAGTGCGACAACACGGCAATTGCGAATAGCGGTATCTGTCGAACCTATGCCTTTAATTTTATTGTTTAACGATCCGCCAGTTTTGGTGCGCAAAGAATTGCCCAAAACTTCGGTAAAAGTCGATTTGGATTGTTTTGAATTCATGGCTATCAACACAACTAAGGAACATTACCAGCAAGTTATCTGATCATGGTTACCAAATCGTTATGCGTTTAAAAATCGGTAGTTTAAAGACCTTGCATGAACTTTGCGAACGTTAAAGAGCCTTCAGGCCAAGGCCCGTGTCCTGCAGCATCATCTATATGCCCGCGCTCGCCTGCATCAATAAACATTGAACCCCAAGCTCCTGCAATATCTTCTGCATGTTCAAAGCTTGAAAATTCATCGTTCTGGCTGGCAACCACCATCGAAGGGAAGGGAAGTGGATCACGCGGATAGGGGCCAAATGTCATTAAATGCTTTGGTCTGATTTTAGGGTTTGAGACATCAGGTGGTGCTACAAAAAAGCCCGCAACTACTTTGTTCTTAAATTGCGGAATGGCTTGAACAGCGGTCGCAACCCCCAAAGAATGTGCAACAATAACAACCGGACGTGTGGATTTATTGACCTCTTCTGCCATTCGCGCAGTCCAGTCTTCAATAACCGGTTTTGACCATTCGTCTTGCACAACACGGCGCGCTGTTTTAATGCGTGTTTCCCAGCGGGACTGCCAATGGTCAGGGCCTGAGTTTTTGTAACCCGGAACAATCAAAATATCAGTTTCAGAAGCTTTCATCTATTCACTCTTGCCGTTTTATAATTTGCGCATTACAACTATGAATGAGCAAAGTGGGGTGCGCAATTTTAACTATATTAGCGGTTGTGACCGCCTTATTTTCTGTTGGCGAGATCAACCGACGCGATATATATATTCAAAATAACGATATGCCAATCATCAAATTGGCACAAAGCTTTTCCTGCCAGCCAAGCAAAACTTGCGGGCGCATGCGCTCGTGTTCAGAAGCTTACTTCTATTTTAAGCAATGCAGAGGCCACAAAGTACGTGACGGTGACAATGATGGTATACCGTGCGAAAAACTCTGTGGTAAAACGCACGATAGAATGAAAAAGCTTTTAGATGCAGGGCTTTAACGCTTAGCTTTCGCCGAAAACGCGATTGAAGATCGTGTCGACATGCTTGGTGTGATATCCAAGGTCAAATTTCTCGCGGATAGTTTCTTCAGATAGCGCTGCAGTAACTTCATCATCTGCAAGCAATTCGGTGAGGAAGTCTTTGCCTTCTTCCCAAACCTTCATCGCATTTCGCTGCACAAGTCGGTAGGAATCTTCGCGAGATTGACCCGCTTGTGTGAGGGCTAAAAGAACGCGCTGAGAATGCACTAAGCCACGGAATTTGTTCATGTTTGCCATCATGTTATCCGGATAAACCAAGAGCTTATCAATCACGCCAGTCAAGCGAACAAGCGCAAAATCCAAAGTGACAGTCGCATCCGGGCCAATCATGCGTTCAACAGATGAGTGTGAGATATCACGTTCGTGCCATAGTGCGACATTTTCCATTGCTGGCATCGCATATGAGCGGACCATGCGAGCAAGACCTGTGAGATTTTCTGTCAGTACAGGATTGCGTTTGTGAGGCATCGCTGATGAGCCTTTTTGGCCCGGAGAGAAATACTCTTCAGCTTCCAAAACTTCGGTGCGTTGCAAGTGGCGGATTTCTGTCGATAAACGCTCAATAGAAGAGGCGATCACACCAAGTGTGGCAAAATACATCGCATGACGATCACGCGGGATAACTTGTGTTGAGACAGGCTCAGCGGAAAGGCCCATCGATTTTGCCACATGTTCTTCTACACTTGGTTCAATGTTTGCAAACGTTCCAACAGCGCCTGAAATCGCGCATGTTGCGATGTCTTCACGCGCAGCCAAAAGACGCTTTTTGTTACGATCAAACTCAGCGTAAGCTTGTGCGAGTTTTACACCAAATGTTGTTGGTTCTGCATGAATGCCGTGACTACGGCCGATTGTGATCGTGTCTTTGTGCTCGAATGCGCGCTTTTTAAGAGCGGCAAGCAACTTATCCATATCTTCAAGCAAAAGATCGGTTGCTTTCACAAGCTGAACATTAAAACACGTGTCCAATACATCAGATGATGTCATGCCCTGATGCACAAAACGTGCATCATCGCCAACGATCTCAGCCAAATGCGTGAGAAACGCAATGACATCATGTTTCGTGACAGCTTCAATTTCGTCAATGCGCGCCACATCAAATGTTGCTGCGCCGCCTTTGTCCCATATGGTTTTTGCTGCAGACTTTGGAATAACGCCAAGCTCAGCCAAAGCATCACAAGCATGGGCTTCGATTTCAAACCAGATTCTGAATTTGCTTTCAGGTGACCAAATGTCAGTCATTTCCGAGCGGGAGTAACGCGGGATCATTGAATGTCTCTCATTTACTGAAGTTAGTTATTTGGATGAATATTGGCCACTACATACAGTGAGTCCGTTTTCAAATCAACGTTACGTGCGTGGAACCTTTACACAACATATCCAAATGCTGGGAATCGCAATTCCAGCGACGAGTCCGGTGCTGTTAGACTTAAACGAATCGCCAGCAATATCGGTCAAAGTTAAGCAAGAATATGCCGATAGAACTGGCCTTATTTAATAGTTGCAAAAGATATCGGCACAAATTCAGGTGTGTTTTGGAAAATAATATAATAAGTGGTAAGTTAGCAAAGTTTACAAGTAAGTATTTTTAGTGTTTTAAATTAATAAGTTAGTTGTTTTTCTGACAGAATAAAATACAATCCATACTTTATAATTAAAATAATAAGCTCTGTATTCGTGTTTTTTTTAACACTTTGTTTGCCATATTTTGTGAGTCTTGTAATTGGAACGGTATTACTCGCCGTTAGCATGATGCTGTATCTTGAACATTGTAGTTCACGCACTTCAATTTTATCTTTGAGGAATTAGCAGTGAATATCTCCAAAAAATTACCTATCGCAGCAGCGATTTTGACACTTGTTACGGTAGGTGTTGCAAGTATCGCGAGTTACATGGTGGCCTCTCACCACCTCTCAGCAAAATCTGATGAAAAATTACAGGCGATTGCAGATGGCAGGCGCAATCAGATTGAATCCTATCTCGCATCCATTCAAACTGACATCATTCGTATGAGTAAGGATGAGCAAACTGCAAATGCCTTTGTTCAGATGAATTCTGCATGGGGATTGATGTCAGGCGATAAAATGGTGGAGCTTCAAAAACGTTATATCACTGACAATCCAAATCCGATTGGTGAGAAGCACAAATTAGATACCGCCGGGATTGATACTTACGACAAGGGTCATAAGAAATATCACAATTATTTGCGCGAGTTC
>CAJQOR010000168.1 GCA_905479965.1 uncultured Rhizobiaceae group bacterium
CCCCAACAAAACCGACATGGTATCGGCCGTAGTCCAAAGATACACCAAAAACTTTTTAAGCCAATTGGGTGAGCCTTCAGAACTTGTTAATAGCCAGGGCGATAAATACAGCCTCGCAGAGGTTAAATCGCATTACGTTACTGCTTTTCGAAACGCGCTGAACAAAGATAAAAAACTGTGCTTATGTGCCGTATTAGGTGCAGAATCTGGCGGCCTGCCAGATGAGGTGAGCGCCCATACGAATGTATTTTTTCAAAGTAATATCAAATGGTTGGTTGCAGCGTTAGAATCAACTTATGACCAAGATGAATCATGTTCTCAAACACTTGAATCAAACCTTAAAGAAACCTTAACAAATACCGCCGTCCACATGCTGGCTGCCCTTCAAGGTGCTATGATTTTAAGCCAAACAGGGGGCGATCTAACTATGTTTGACCGCGTGGCTAATGAGCTTTTGAAGTAGATAAGAAAACCGAAATATCAAAATTCGGCAGCGTGGTTAGTTTTGTAACATCTGATTGTAACGCTTAAAGTTCTGACATCTATTGATCTTAGCTTGAAAGCTGGTCGGGTGATCCCCAACTAGGGCAGACGGGCGAGAAAATCGTCACAAAAGATTGTTGAAACGCGTTCGCCAACTTCAGGTGAAGCGCGACAAGAAAGGCGACAAAGATGAGTGAAAATACATATGAACCCCCAAAGGTTTGGACCTGGGAACAAGAAAATGGTGGCGAATGGGCAAGCATCAATGCGCCAACTGCGGGCGCACGCGAAGAAAAAGCACTAGAGGCGGGTAAGCACCCATTCCAGCTTCACTCATTGGCAACACCAAATGGTCAAAAAGTCACGATCATGTTTGAGGAGCTACTTGCACTTGGCGAAACAGGTGCTGAATATGATGCTTATCAGATCAATATCGGTAAAGGCGATCAGTTTGGTTCTGGTTTTGTAGAGCTTAATCCCAACTCAAAAATTCCTGCGCTTGAAGATCGTTCCGGTGATGAGCCAGTTCGCGTATTTGAATCTGGTTCTATTCTACTTCACCTTGCTGAAAAATTCGGCCATTTCCTTCCCAAAGACGGTGAAAAACGCACTGAAGTTATGAACTGGTTGTTCTGGCAGATGGGTTCTGCGCCGTATCTCGGTGGCGGTTTCGGTCATTTTTATGCCTATGCGCCAGAGAAATTTGAATACCCGATCGATCGTTTCACGATGGAAGCCAAGCGTCAACTTGATGTTCTAGATAAGCAGCTTGCAGATAATAAATTTATCGCAGGTGATGAATATTCAATAGCAGATATGGCAATTTGGCCTTGGTATGGCGGTGTTGTGCTGGGCAAACTATATGATGCAGCTGAGTTTTTAGATGTAAATTCTTACACAAACGTCTTGCGTTGGGCTGAAGAAATAGCAGAGCGTCCAGCGGTCAAGCGCGGTATCATGGTCAACCGTTCATGGGGTGATGATAAATCACAACAATTGCCTGAGCGTCATGATGCGTCAGACTTTGAATTGCGCACCGCAGATAAACTCGAAGACTAAGTTTTAAGAGAGTTAAATAACGATCAGGCAAGGGGTGAAAATCTCTCGCCTTTTTTGTGCATTTAGCTTGGCGGTGATCAATTGCAGCAATTGATTTGCAAATTTTTCTAATAAATCGGTGTCAAAAGCTAAACTTAAAATAAATTTGCTTTACTTCTTTGTGCAATTTGGCGCAAGACTTGTCGATGTCTGATCAATTTATTCCCAAAAATGATAACATTTTGCTTGGTGTTGCGTTATTTTCAAGCGCAATGCTGCTTATTCCGGGTTTGGACGCCATTGCCAAACATCTTTCACAAGATATGTCGCCTCTTTATGTAAGTTGGGCGCGATACTTTGCAGCGGCGATTATGATAGTCCCTTTCGGATTGTGGAAGTTTGGTCGGGAAATTTTCCCCAAGCGTAATTTGAAATCGCATTTCATGCGCACATTTTTCATCGTCACAGCGATGTTATTCTTCTTCGTTTCGCTATCGACCACACCTTTGGCAACGGCATCCGCCGTCACCATGATTGCACCAATTATTGCAACTATTGCAGCGGTCTATCTCTTGGGCGAAAGCTTTACATGGCCGAAGCTATTGGCGCTGTTCATGGGGTTTGTTGGGGCAATGATCATCATAAACCCCACGGTTGAAATTCAGATAGGTACTGTGTTTGCAGCGCTAACTGGCTTATTTTATGGCATGTATATTGTCACAACACGCATGACAGCCAAACAAAGCGACCCGTTAAAAACCCTGACATTTCAATGTGTTGTTGGGGCACTATTCTTAACGCCATTGGCACTTTACGCGTGGGATATTCCAACGCAAACAGAATTTATCTTTATCCTTGCAATGGGCGTTGTGTCACTGGCCGCGCATGGATTAACACTGCTCGCATTTCAATATGCACAGACGTCTACCTTATCGCCACTTGTTTATCTTGAAGTCGTCAGCGCTGTGTTTTTGGGCTATGTCGTTTTCTCAGATGTTCCCACAATTGGGTTCTGGATTGGGGCTGCCTTCATCATCATAGGCGGCTTAAGTACAACCATGGGACGGACCAAATCAAAACCGTTACGATGAGTAGTTAAGCGAGGTGTTGCTTCATGATCTTCAAAAATGCTTGTACTTTTGGTGATTTATGCAGATCAACATGGGTGAGAGCCCAGCTTTTTGTCACCCACTCTGACTTTGGAGGCATAATCTCAACGAGATCTTCATCTTCGTTGGCTTCAATGGTTGTTAGAAAACCAATTCCATTGCCCAAAAGCACCGCGCGATTATTGATTTGTATATGATTGGATGTGAAAGCTATGGCAGTGTGAGGCACATTATCAACCAGCCACTTAAGTGCTGGTGCACGTGGGTTTTCACTTTTTGTACCAACGAAAAGATGATTTGAAAAATCATCTTTATTCTCTGGTTTGCCATGCCTAGCGATATATTTTTTCGATGCATATAATCCCACCGGTATCTCAACAAATGGCATCACCACATTGTCAGGCTCTTGCGGCTTTGGCCCTGCGCGAAAGGCGATATGCGCTTCACCATATTCTAGTTTTACCAATGCATTACTTGAGTGAAAATGTGTCGTCACCTGGGGGTGATCAGCGTGAAAATCAGCCAGCATAGGTAATATCGAATTTGCAAGTGCATCAATCGATGTGACAATAAATTCGCCTGAAAGTTCATCTGAAGTTCGGCTTGCAATACGTTTTAATTGGGCAAATTGCTCGTCGGTCGCATCAGCGATGCGTAGTAATTCAAAGCCAAGCTCAGTTGGGGTAAAACCGCGTGCGTGGCGCTGGAAAAGCTTACCGCCAAGTTGAGTTTCAAGCGCATCAATATGACGGTTTATCGTTGCGCGATGGACGCCAAGCTCATGCGCTGCGGCGCTGATTGTTCCCAGTCGTGCCACGCTGGCAGCTGTCTTGATCTCGTTCCAATTATCCATGAAAAAGTCCAAATATATACGTTGCATAAATGCGCACATAATGCGCATTTTGGTATCTATGATATATAAATATTGTATGCGATACAAGCGTAAACCAAAGACGCCCTATGAAGGATATTCATTATGAAAATACTCGCATTCGCTGCCACAAACAGCACAAAATCCATTAACAAACAATTGGTTATCCATGCAGCAGGAGTTTTAAAATCAGAGTTTGATACAAGCGCTGAAATCGAGGTTTTAGATCTCAATGATTATGAGATGCCAATTTATTCACTGGATCGGCAAAACGAAGATGGTGTGCATCCACTTGCGCAAGAATTCTATGATAAGATCACCCAAGCCGATGCGTTAATCATCTCGTTTGCAGAATATAATGGCAATTACACCAGCGCTTATAAAAATGTTTTTGATTGGGCGTCTCGCATTAAAATGCATGTGTTCCAGGATAAGCCAACGCTACATATGTCAGCTTCTATCGGGCCAAATGGCGGTGCAAATGTATTGTCAATTGCTGATAAGTCTGCGCCGTTTTTCAAAGCAGATCTAAAGACAAGCTTTGCTGTTGGACCATTTTTTGAAAAATACGACGTAGAAGCAGGTGTTTTAACAGACGCAGAACTCGCAGCAAAATTGCGAGATGGTTTAGAAGCCTTAGTTAGTGCGCAAAACGCCAATGTGAAAATAGCAAGTTAACAATAAATATATAGGAGACGTTATCATGAGTGATAAAACAGTTGAACTATTTTTAAAAGTTTCGGCCGTCCTTTGGGTCATATGGGGTCTGGTACACATGGTAGCCGGTGTTTTAACCATCTCCAATTTAGGAGCTGCAGCAATTGGTGGCATCGCCGATGCCGTCGATCCAGCCACATTGGTTGGCGATTACCCCGCAGCGATGGACGCAATCATCAATCAGCATGGGTTTAACCTGTTGTGGATTGGCGCTGTGACAACGATCGCTGCCTATTATATCTGGAAACGATCGCCCGCCGCGATCTTTATTGCAGCTCTTGTCGGCGGATTGGCAGATGTTGGCTATTTCATTTTTATGGATTTGGGCGGATTTGTGAATTTCATGCCAGGTACGCTGATGACACTTGTGTCAGCAAGCGCTGTTATCCTCACTTTCACAGCTTATTTCAAAGGCATGCGAAACGCTTAAAGCCAAATCTATGATTGATTTGCAAAGATGCGCGCCACAATTCGGCGCGCTATTGGCGCAAAGACCAATACGGCCGGGAAGGCGACACCCCAAGCCCAAACCCACGCATTGAGCCAATATCCACCGAACCCATCCACCAATCCTGTGGTACGCAACAGCGTAACACCAGACACCAGCGCTGACATAAATCCAGACAAGATCAGACCAAACAAAATAGGTAGAAGTTTTTGTGGGAGTTTCATGGCAAGGGCTTTCTTATTCTTAAATTAGACGCGCATTATATCGCGTGCCGTGCGTTGTTGCCATCCCGGCTTTCTACGATTTTAAGTTAAAAACCTGACAAATGATGCATCACGGGATTAGCAACAACATGCTTTTCCCTTGAGATTGCTTTCACAATGACGGAAAGTAGCGCCTAGTCTGCACTCAATTGCGCAACTGCATTTAAAACATCTTGGTGGCTTGGTATATAATGGGGTGCTAAAAATTTGAAAACTCTTGCCCATGGGTAATAATTTTTGTCATCGGGAAAATTATAGCGATCGGTTGGGAGATTGAGCAAATCTGGCACTTTCTCACGGGCTAACACTTCTAATTCACCGCGCGTGTCCCTATCAGCTCGCATACCGCCATCATTCTTTCTCATATTCATTACTCGTATACCTTGTTCAGGAGTTAAGTATGTTCTTGGCAATAAATCTTGCGGTATTTCGTTATCAATTTCATTCTGGAAAGCTAAAAAGACAAGCAATGAGGCGTCCAAAGGACGATCTGCGTGGCAGCGTAGAGCAAGTTCGACTTTCAACAATATACGTTTCGTTTTTCGTGGAGCAATATTGTAATTACTTGCTATTGCTGCAGCTAGTTCCGCGGCATACTCCACTGAAAATTCTTCAGTTTCACCAAAAGGAATCGCCAGAGGTAATTCAGATGCAAATTTTTTAACTGCATTTTTGAAGTCTTCTTTTCGAGGTTCAAGCTTTAATCGAATGTCGACAAATTTATCGAGATATTTCTCGTCGTTGGGTGATGTGCCAAATCGATGTTGCGCAAGTTTTTCTAGATAATCCGCATTGATCATGAGGCAAAATACGAAGCCAGTCATATTGAAAACAAGTTTCATGGATTCCAGAACAGCGATTGCGTAATCTGGATGGCAACGATCTAATTCATCAATGATGATGATTACTCGCTCCGTACCAGCTTCGCTGGTTAGCGCAGCGAGGAGTGTTTCAAGTTGTACTGGTAATTCTTCAGTACGAACTTTTTCTGCTGACATTTGCGCAGCGATAGCTTGCCCAGCAGCTTTTGACATCCCATCCCCGACTTCATCTAAGAAACCTTTAAGGTTTTCAAAATCTTC
>CAJQOR010000169.1 GCA_905479965.1 uncultured Rhizobiaceae group bacterium
AATTTCAAAGACATCGACAGCATCAAATGCGAGTGTGGCACCACTTGGAATATTTTCATTAAGTAGCTTTCCGAGCACAGCCGCGGTTGGAAGAATAGGGATGTTGGGCCCGTGATTATCCTCAGCAATCAATTCATATTCGCTGACTTGATACGCCCCTTTGGTATTTAATCCTTTTGCTCTGACCATCATACCGCCCCGACCTGTGGTAAATGGTTTGATCATAAAACGGACTTTGTGTAGCAGGCTTGCAAGCTTTTTTGATACGATAGGATGATGTATCGGCAATCCCCACTTTGAGAGATTGGCAAGTAATATAACGCCAAAATGCTCGATCGGGGATTCCAGCCCTGCAGAAAAAGAGACATGCGATTGAACGTTTAGCGTTTTACCTAGATATAAAGCATCATATGTCTCAGCGGGTGCAATGCGGCGCCATCCTAATTGCCCAAGTTGCATCCATTTTGAATTGGTCCAGGCATTAATTTTATCGCGTTTACCTTCGCGCCATGTGTAGATGGGTTTGCCAGCATAGCTTAAGATGGCTTGAATGACCGATTGCCCAACGTCACCTTTTCCCCCAGGCACAAATGCGATGTCTACATCATCAACGCGCTGCCAGCCTGATGTTATGTGTTTTGCAGCAGCAATGGTAAAACAAGGCGACGAGCTTGCGCCGCTGATACACGCCACATTTTGCGCAATAGCAGCATCGTTTAAAGCGCTAGAGAACTTATCAAGATACTCCGGCGCATCTGCCATATCGATCAAATGAGAACCTGCAGTAATTATAGCTTCTGCAATGGAGTAATCAGCGGTTTGGAAAGGGCCTGAACAGTCGATTGTCACATCAGGAGTAATATGGTCCAAAACTTCGGTAAGGTTCTGATCTGTATCAAGAGCAATGTAATCAAAGCTTTGTTTTGGATATAAACGCTTGAGCTTATGCACAAAGTTAATTGCGGTGTTTTCAGAGCGTGAGGATATGAAAAGTTTGAGATCGAAATGCTGTGCTATATGGTGGCATAGCTTTTGACCAAAAATCCCTGTGCCACCGATAATTAAAACTCGTTTTTGCATTAATCTGTCGAGCCTCTTGTGTTCGAGTGATTTTTTATATCGTAAACCGCGCGCGCTCAGCGTCTGTTGGCACTCTGCAAGTGTCAAGCTTGCCAAAAAGGCGATATCGATTGCGCGCCACAAGATCATACAATGCATCACGAAAGGCTTTTGGTAAAATAACACCGAAGCGTATCCAGCTAAAGGGTGCTCTCATGTGTTTTGATAATGCAATAACCCCATCTGATTGCACATGCAGCCGACCATTAACTAAAAACAAAAACGTATCTGGATCATCGGGATCAATATTATATTGTTTGGCAATTGCACGCCCATCTGATGAATGTATGGATACAAATTCAATCGTTGGTGCTCTTTCATAACGCAGGGCAGTGGTGATTGCACTATTGCACAAAACGCAAACACTATCGAAAAGCCAGATGACTTTTTGCTGTTGCGTTTTGTTAAGCGGTTGTTGCATTAGACCTTACGTTTCTTACCCTATGGAATGAGCACAACTTTACCATAAGCACCAGGCTCTAGCACTGCGTCATGCGCGCGCGCCGTATCTGAAAGTGGGAATTCTTTTCCGATAATTGGATTAAGGCTTTTGTCGGAAATACCCACCAAGATGTCTTCCATAATCGGTTTGATTTGATCAGCGGTCATATTCCAAAGAGCGGTGCCTTTGATATCAAGTTCTTTCATCATCGCAACACGTGGATTGATGGTGATGTCACCACGGTTACCAATCACGACAATTCTTCCAAATTTCGCGGCTAAATCCATGTCTTTGTCAAGATTAACATTGGCGAGCATCTCAAGCGTTAAATCAACGCCTTGACCGTTTGTGAAGGCTTTGATCTCATCAATATATTTATCACTATTGTGATTGACCGCAAGATCAACACCTTGGTCTTTAATCAGCGCTATGCCATCGTCACCTCCGGCGGATCCGATAACTTTGCAGCCAGCGCGTTTTGCTAATTGGATAGCGCACGTGCCCACCGATCCGCTTGCACCGTGAATGAAGATGGTTTCACCAGATTTTGCATGGCCACGATGAAACAATGCCATGTGAGCTGTTGGATAGGAGACACCAAAAGCTGCCGCTTGTGCAAAGCTCACATGATCGGGTAGGGATAATACTTCTAACGCGGGGCGCTTAACCTGGGTTGCATAACAGTCTTGTAAACGGAAACTCAAAGCTGTTCCAACGATAACCCGGTCACCAACTTTAAAATCAGTCACGCCTTGACCAATTTGCGATACGATACCGCCAGCATCGCCACCTGGAATATACGGTAGCTCTGGCACAATGCCGTAAGTACCGGTGCGCATATATGTATCTGCTGGGTTGACGCCTGCTGCCTTAACTTCAACAACAACTTCACCCGCGCCTGCAACAAGATCGTCTAATTGATCGAGTTGCAATACTTCCGATCCGCCAAACTGGTGTGCTCTAACTGCTTGCATGATACCTGCTCCATATTCATACCTGATTTGCCATCAGTTATACATGAAATTAGATCAAGTACCACGGCTTTCATTCGTCTTAGATAAGACCCAAACGAATAGCACGTACCACTGCATTCGTGCGGTTTGACGCATTAAGTTTATTGATTGAGTTATCAGCATGAAGATTTACAGTCTTAGGTGAAATGCCCAAAATTGTCGAAATGTCCTGACTGGTTTTTCCCTCTGATGCCCAGCGCAAGACTTCATGCTCACGTGGCGTCAATTTAACTTTAGATTTTTTGGGCTGTTGGTCGTCGCTTGTGAAGCTATTTAGCCAATAGACCAATAATTGACCGATCCGGTTCATCATCTCAGGTGATAATTCGCAGGGATCATTGGCTGGAAAACTAATTGCAAACCAGCGTAACGATGGTTGAAAGTCAGGTAACTCAAATGTCAGATGCGATTCAAACATATCAAACAAATCTCTGATTTTCTTTTGAGTGCGCAGTGCATTTTCTTCGTTCACGCGAATGAGAAACCATCTCGCTGATAAAGGTGAGGCATTGATCATGTTCGCGACCATTTGGTCTTCTGCATGTCTTTTTACCTCAACTTGGTTTAAGTGTTCACCTGCACCGGTGAGCATGATTGATGTTTCAAATTGAGCGCGGTCGCTTGCATTGCCAATAGATATTGGTTCGCAGTTTTCAAATTTTCTGCTCAATTCCTGAATAAATGTAAAGCTGTCAAAACCCGAGGATACAAAATTTATATCATCTAGATGGGTTTCAACCTGTATGATTGTTTCCATGTTCGTTCGTCCTTTAAATGCTTGTTCTAAAATTTAAAGGTTTGTGGCCGTTTTCAAAGTAAACTAGGGTAAAATACCAGCTAGTAACAGTAACATGTAATGAAATCAAAGGTTTGAATTTTTTGTTTGGGGTATTTACCATCAGGTAAAATTACCAGTTACTCGTATTTTTACCTAATTGCTAATCGATTTAACCGTTAAATAGCCCTAGAAAAATCCTTAAGTAAATCTAGCATGTCCAATCTATTGGCTAATATAAAGGCAGATACGAGCCCTTACATCAATCCAACGAGCTTGCGACCTTCTTCAGTTTTTATGGAAAAATCAGCTCCGTCGAATTCCCGCGCAGCTTTTGTTGTCAGCCAACAAATAGCCTCAGCTGGCCATTCGGGTTTAATA
>CAJQOR010000170.1 GCA_905479965.1 uncultured Rhizobiaceae group bacterium
GCCAAAACACAACGCCCGGACCTTCTTCCTGGAAGTGGAACAAATCCATTTCGCGGCCAAGCTTACGATGATCACGCTTTTCAGCCTCTTCAATCATATGAAGATGTGCATCAAGCTGTTTTTGGTCAGCCCATGCTGTTCCGTAGATACGGGTCAGCATTTCATTGTCAGAATCACCACGCCAATAGGCGCCCGCAACCTTCATCAATTTAAATGCAGTCCCAATCTGGCCCGTTGATGCCATATGAGGGCCACGACATAGATCAAACCAGTCACCTTGGTAATAGATTTTAAGATCTTCATCGCCCGGGATCGCATCGATCAGCTCGATTTTATAATCTTCACCTTTTTCCTTAAATACGCGTTTTGCTTCTTCGCGTGTCCAAATTTGCTTAGTGAACTTGTCATTGCGCGCAATAATTTCGCACATTTTCTTTTCAATCTTTGGCAAATCTTCCGGAGTAAACGGAGTGTCTTTCGCAAAATCGTAGAAAAATCCGTTTTCAATCACAGGGCCGATAGTCACCTGGGTACCAGGATATAAATCCTGTACAGCTTCCGCCATTACGTGCGCAGCATCATGCCTGATCAGCTCCAACGCGCGGTCATCTGTGCGTGTAATGATTTCAAGCGCACCTGATGTGATCGGATCTGTTAAATCCTGTAATTCGCCATCGATGGCAATCGCAACAGACTTTTTAGATAATGATTTAGAAATTGATTCGGCAACATCGCGGCCAGTTGTACCAGCCTCATATGAGCGTTCAGAACCATCGGGGAATGAGAGAGTAATGGCGTCTGCCATAGTGTATGCTCCTTTATCCAGTCCCGCCTACAAATGCGGGTGGTTGATATTATTAGCTTTTAAAGCTCGCCGCTTTTAACGTGAGGATGACGCAAGGTAAAGACAAAAGTTCACAACGAACGTTAGCGCCGCCAGGGAAGCCACCAACGATATTTTAGTGACAATTGCTCTGGAACCGGGTCATGCCCATGCGTTCCAAAAGGACCACATTTCACAATTCTTATAGCTGCCATCCAACCGCCGGACCACAATCCATATCTGGCAATAGCTTCATATCCATATTCAGAACATGTAGGCAAATGCCGACATGAATTACCAATAAAGCCAGATAACGTCAGTTGATAAAGGCGTATGATGGCGAGCCCAACTAGACGCCCCGGTGTCTTGGGCCAACTGCCTTGCCAGTTTCGAGACAGCGATCTTTTTTCGTTGGGGTCATCCATGGCAAATGTTACACAGGGACCGTTGCCTGTTCAATCTGATCAAGCGCGTCAACAACGGCATCAAACGTCAACATGGTAGAAGCGTGACGCGCACGATATTCTTTGACCGGCTCAAGATATTTTAAATCTTCAAAACGCCCTTTGGGCGGATTGCCATTTTCTTTGAGCATCGACCACATTTGATCACGGACATGGCGCAGCTCTTCAGATGTCGAACCAATGATATGATTTGCCATAATAGAAGATGTCGCCTGCCCCAGCGCACATGCTTTCACGTCATGGCCAAATTCAGAGACTGTACCTTGCGAAACTTTGAGCCAGATTTTAACCTTTGAACCGCACAATTTTGAATGCGCGATAGCTTCCGCATCAGCATTTTCTAACGCGCCTAAATGAGGGATATTTCCGGCAAACTCCAATATCTTCGCATTATAGACTTTATCTATCATATCATTTCCAAATAAATCACTCGAAATTCAACTCACACCTACTATATAGTGGCTTGTGTAAGAAAGACAAAACACATAAATACCAAAATGACGATTTACAATAAATCTTCTTAAGTTATAACATTACGAATTATATTAGGGTCTTGGAGTTAACGATGGACGCGATTGTCAAGAATATCCTAGCCAACAGCGCAGAACTTGGAGAAGGGCATAAACCATCTCGTGAAGAAGCTGAAGCAGCTGTTCAAACGCTTTTAAGATGGATGGGTGAAAACCCTGCCCGCGAAGGCCTAATTGACACGCCAAAACGCGTAGTTAATGCCTATCTTGAATTGTTTGCTGGATATGAGCAAGATCCAGGCGAAGAGCTATCTCGCACATTCGAGAAGGTTTCAGGCTATTCAGGTCCCGTAACAATCCGCGACATACCCTTCTTCTCCCACTGTGAACATCACATGGTGCCAATTATCGGCAAGGCCCACGTTTCTTATCTACCTGATGGGAAAGTCGTTGGCTTATCTAAGATTGCACGCGTGGTTGATATTTTTGCCAAACGCCTGCAAACGCAAGAATCCATGACTGAACAAGTAGCACAATCAATCACTGAAGCGCTTCAGCCGAAGGGTGTTGCCGTTCTGATCGAAGCTGAACATATGTGCATGGCAATGCGCGGCATCAGAAAACAAGGTTCTGTTACAATTACGTCTTCATATACGGGTGAATATAGCACGGATAAAGAAGAGCAATTAAAATTCATGGCTTCAATCGGCAAAAGCTAATTACTATGACAATCAATTTTAATGCACCATCAAGCGATAAAAAAGCACTCGAGCAAGGCGGACCTTTCACACCAAAATTTGATGAAAAGGGTTTGGTCACAACGGTGGTCACTGACACCAATGACGGGCAAATTGTCATGCTCGCACATATGAATGCTGAAGCCTTGGCACTAACCATTGAGACTGGTATCGCGCATTATTACTCAAGATCCCGACAGCAATTATGGAAAAAGGGGGAAACCTCCGGCAACCTGCAAGAGGTTGTTTCTATGTGGACAGATTGTGATCAAGATGCGGTTATCATTGAAGTTGTTATGACAGGTGATGGTGTTGCCTGTCACACTGGACGTAAATCTTGCTTTTATAGAAAAGTAGATGGCATTGGGTCCTCAAACCCAACGCTTACTTGCGACCAATAGCAATTATCCAGCGCCAATATAGGCTTTGATTTCTTCGGCTTCTCTTTCGACTTCATTCATGCGGTGCTTAATAACATCGCGAATGGAAATGATACCGATCAACTTATCCTCATCAACAATAGGAATATGACGGAAACCGCCTTTGGTCATGATCTCCATGACTTCCATAACGCTGGTGGTCG
>CAJQOR010000171.1 GCA_905479965.1 uncultured Rhizobiaceae group bacterium
ATATTTTCAAGCGGAACAGCATATGTTGGAATGGCGCAACCATCAGTGCCGCATAACTCATCAACCATTTTGCCACCAGTCACCACTTCCATATTATGCGCCATGATTTTTTGCACGTCGTGCTCGCGCGTGACATAGCCCTTCAACCCCATACCGGAATGACATGCAGCGCATAAAAAACCTGCATGCTTACCAGAACAATTATTATGAAATTGCGTTGGTTCAAGACCTGATTTTGCCTGATTGATGAGCGTTTTATGATCAAAAGACCAATGTGCACCACATTCAAGATCTTGTTCTGAAAGACCAGCTTTCATCAGCATTTTTTCAGCCAAATCAGCGTGTTCCGGCTCAGAGGAATGGGATGCACATGCCATTGCCAGCTCTTTTTCGCCAAAGCCATAGGCCTCCGCAGCACCACTTTCTATGAGAAATAATGCCTGAATGGCTTTCACTGCAGATCTTGGAAAAATCGGCGTTTGAATGTCCCCGACCGAATGCAAAACCCTACCCGAAGCATCACAAACTGCAAATGCACCGCGATGAACACTCTCAACCAATTTTCCTCGCGTTAGCTCAACAAGAACAGGATTTGACATCAAACACTCCTTAAAACACTGATAAACACTGCAATATCAGCGCTTTTTAATACTAAATTAACCATGTTTCGGCCATTGTGAACAAAAGGTTAACGATTGGCTTTATGAAACGCGAGACAGGTTTATGTCATATGTGAACAAGATCACGAGTGCAAATCATAACCGCCTATCTCCCCAGTATCGAGATTATGCTGATGAAGAGATAAAACAAGGTACACTTTCCGGGCATTCTGATAATTTGGCACATAATTTGGCGCCTGATCTGACACACGATTCAATACATGATCCGGCAAACAGCAATTTTTACACAGACGATCCGCGGCCTGTTCCGCTTATTCAAGCCATAATGCAAAGCCCATCGAGCATGCATAAGCTCATGGCGTTGTTTGCAAGTTTGGTTTTTACCATCATCATCATCTCGTTTCGACCATTTAACAAATCCACATCGCCTACTGATTTTGCAGCATCTGGTGATACGGTTAATCAGGTTGGTTATGTTGCTATTTTCGGTATTATGGCAATTTTACTTCTTAGTAATGTAAGCCCAAGACGATTGCTTTCATTTGCTCGACCTTTATGGGCAATATTCTTAATTGCGGTGCTTGCAGCCGTGATGCAAAACCCTTCGCCATTTACCGCAATGCGAACAGTTTTACTCACGATTTTTGCGGCTTTTGCAGCATTTTCAGTCCTTGTATTGCCTCATACCAAACGTGATTTGAAAATGGTCATCACGATTACATCCATACTGATCCTTGGCATGTCCTATGCAGGTCTTGTACTTTTACCCGATATAGCTAAACACGGGTATTCAGCTTTTGAAGCGCAGCATTTTGGATTATGGCGTGGCCCTTTCCCGCACAAAAATATTGCGGGGCCAATCATGTCCATTCTTGCGATTTTTGGTATTTACATTTGGCGTTCCGGAAGCCCATTCCTCGGCGCACTTGTGACCTTAGCAGCGTTTATTTTTGTGCTGAAAACCGGATCTAAAACGACATCCGGCTTCTTGCCAATTTCAGTTTTAATTATCTTGTCAGCTGGATTGTTTGCAAGTGCGAGAATGGCAGTTGTCGCAACGCTATTGGCTGTGACGACCATCGGGCTTCTCACACTTGGAACGCTCTATAGCGATACGCTTGCAAGCATGACTGCGAGCATTTTGGATGATGCAACATTTACCGGACGCTTGACGCTATGGCGCCATGGCATCATCACATTTTTATCCAACCCGATGGGTGAAGGGTTTAACAATTTTTGGAATACATCAGCTGTTTTAAACGGCCCCCTACCCGGTTACGCAGATTGGGATTTTCGTGAAATTGTTCATGGACATAACAATTATATCGATGTGTTGCTCAACTATGGCTTAATCGGTGGCGCGGTGATTTTCTTCACGCTGTTTGTTATGCCTATGGCCAATTATATTTTAATTTATAAAGCAGGCGCTGAGCGGAAACTTGCTGATATGTTCATGATGATGATTGTATTCATTATGCTGCTTTCATTCATGGAAACGTTTATTTTGCACCGTTCTGATCCGATTTGGATATTCCATGTTTTTGCTGTCTTCGGTCTTCAAATGTTAGCAACTGAACAAAGTAAAGCCAAAAAGAAAAAGATACGTATCTTTTAAGCCGCACCTAAGACATACGATTAATAATCTTTTTCAAAGAAGATACCCAATTTAGAGTTTCCTTCTGTATCCACCGAACCTATGGCCTTAAGACTATCTGTAATATCAAGATTAATTGTCGCTTCGGTTTCTTTACCTGCTTGAACACCTAGATAAACGTTATCAGAGATATATTTTCCAGCCTTTACAGCTGCATTGCCATCGTCGTCTTGTACGACATCAATATCGTCCAACCCTGTCCCTGCGCGCAAACTATCAATAAGAGACGGACTATTGCCACCAGTTAGTTCACTTGCGATGGAGGCTAATCTCACCACTTGCGCAGGGGATAGATCGGTCAGGTTCCGCCCAAAGATAATTTGAGCAAGGACTTCATCCTCTGGTAATTCTGGATTGGATGAAAAGCTAACCTTTAGGTTCGAGGGCGTGCCCTTTAAACTAATTGATGCGATGGTATCGCCTGTGTCCGTGGTGGCTAGAAAATCCAACAACGGTTCAAGATCACCCGCTAAAGTGATTGTTCCTTCCTCTAGATCAATCCGTTGACCTAATAAAGATAAGCGCCCGCGCCGTAACGTAAAACTACCAAGCGGTATAATATTATCTAATGAGCCCGTTAATATGAGGCTACCACCTAATTCTGCATCAAGCCCACGACCCCTTACGAAAATCTGGTTTGGTGCATTGATGTTCAAGCGCAATCGTAATGCACCTGATTTATCATTCGTCCCATCCGATGGCGTTGCTTGCAACAATCGGCCAAGTGTTGTTTGCACTTTTACAGTTGGATTTAAATGCTCCACGTCTAATAAGTTAGCTTCTGATGCAAAGCTTTCCGGAACCGTTATTTCCGTGCGACCTAAATTGATATTACCGGATAACAGCGGACGACCTGCAAGATCTCCCAAAATGGAAAGATCACCGCTGACAGATGTCTTAAAGGTCTCACCATCACCATAATTTGCCGAACTAAGTGCGACTTTCAGATCCGCTGGCAAATTACCTGAAAGCCCGATCTGTCCGTTAAGT